>JACQKR010000040.1 GCA_016204425.1 Candidatus Levyibacteriota bacterium | reverse complement strand
GTACTTTATTTTATAAATCGTCGCAACGCGATTCCTTAATTTTGAACTTTGCACTGTAAACTTTGAACTCTACTGACAATCTGTTATAGTCTAGATAGTGGATGAGTACAGGAAAAAATTAAGCGAGAGGCTGGAAAAAGTATGGGAGCCTCCGAATTTCTCCAAAATCTTTCTCAGCTCCAAAAACCGTCCGTTACAAACGCTTCGAAAAGGGACAATACTATTTAATGAAGGAGATCCGCTGGGACGTCTCTATTATATAAAGGACGGGTACGTAAAAATCTACCGGCTCTCGGAGGAGGGGAGAGAAACAACAAGTTATCTGCTTGGACCGGGACATGTCCTCGGCGTAAGAACATTACTCACGCAAGAGGAGCGTACCATGCATACTGCGGAAGCGCTCACGCCGCTTAAGGTTATTACCATATCGAGAAAAGAATGTTTCGAGAATATCGTTGAGCATCCTGAAGTGCTTGTTGATTTAATTCACGTTTTTGGAGCTCGATTAGGCTACACTGAGAAGAAATATGAAAGCTTTGTTTATGCCAGTACGAGTGCACGAGTCGCGATATTTCTCGCAGACTGCGCAAGCAGGTTTGGCACAAACAAAGATGGTGAAATAAAAATTGACTTGGATCTTACCCACCAACGCATAGCGGAATTTGTCGGCGCATTTCGAGAGACAGTAACAATTGCGCTCCATCGATTAGAAGAAGAAGGAATAGTGAAAGTAAACCGGGGAAATGTAAAAATTCTTAATCAAAAGAAGCTCAATGAATATGCGACATTAGGCCGCAAACGCTAAGCTGCAACGCTCTCATCGGGAGGACCCAACCGTACAATTGCCGCAGCCCATGTCAAACCAGCACCGAAACCAACGAACACTCCTGTATCTCCTGGCTGAATTAGATTTTTTTCCTGACGTTTTAGCTTCAACGCATCAAACAGTACCTTTCCATTAGGATTCCTGACTGAAATAGAGGAATCGACAAAAGCATCTGCAAGCGGCTCGAGTGTTTCTCGCCAATACCCCCTCATCCCGTCAGCAAGATCGTAGACAGTTGAGGCTGAAGACAGATTTCCATATTCCATAACACCCCAGCCAAAATATTTTGCATCGGGAAATACCTGATCTCTCATAGGCCGGACTATTTTGATACTTGCCTGATGAATAAACGCAAAATCTAGTCCGGTAAGATCGTAAGGCGCTAGTCCATTCTCTAATTTGTCGCGTTTTATTTGAGCGGTAAAGTATTTGAAAATTTCCCCCCCATTCATACTGAAATGGTCACTATACGGTGGGAGAACTGCGTGGACATATTCATCATTTGGGATAGGAGGTGTTTGCATTGTGAGCCAATTATTCTTTTCCGGGTCCATCTCGTGATGGTGCGTAGTTCCAAGAACGGTAAAATCCTCCCCGTATGTAAACTGCATAGCAATAGCACCATCTGAAAAAATAAGCCGGCTCTTGCTATCATCCTTCTCCGGAGGAGGGAGTGTTCGACGATATTCTGTCTCATCGATAACAATGAGCACGTTTTTGTTTTTTATTGGACCGTTCTCGCCATTGTCAAGATCATGCAGCCATTTCAATGCCATCACAAAACTCGAACACGCATCTGATTCGGTATGCGTATTGGTTGGGTCTTCAGTATCAAGATCTTCTGCAACACCGGCCTCCTCCCAATGTTCTTGCAAATACGATCGCACGTGATTTGCACGATGATGTGCCGTTGGATTACTTTCATCAGGAACTGGAAGGTGACTCGAGCAGACAATGATGATATCCGGTTTTACTCGTGTCTCTTTGACAAGATCCAAGGCAAGCTTTTCAGCGACATCTCTATCTTCTTCAAATGCTTCAGGATGAGCCTCGCGAAGAGACGACGGGCCAATTCGCACTCGAAAATCATATCCTTCCCAGTTTGGATAGTTTTGAATATGCTCTGCAACAGATACAATAGTTGAAGGCAAATACCGTTTGAAATGAATTCCGGAGGATGGAGCTCTTTCCGTTTCCGGCACAGACTTTGCATCGACAAATACTTTGGGTGCTAACTGCGCAGTGCCAGGCAAACCACTTTGACCGTCTTTCTCTGCAATTTCTGCACGACCAGACATAATGTGCGTCATTGTACCAGATTATGGGTAATTTTTGTATGTAATCTGTAGCTGTTTTACAATTCTTGATGTAAAGAAGCTCCATGCATTCGTCCGCTTAGAGAAAACGGTGACAAACATATACTTACTGTAATAATTATTACAAAATAAACGTGATAAAAATTCCTCATTCTTCGTAAGAATAACAACTGAAAAATAGCATTTTCCTCTTTATAGTAGACCTCATGGCCACATCAGCTTTCGAAAGAGTACTTGAGCTGGCACGAAACGAAGCGTTTTCGAAGCCAGATACAGAGGAAAAAATAGGAGATGAACATGCCCGCAAAGCACAGCGGGCGTATCGTGAAAAAAGACCTTTCCTCCAAGACGGACGGTCATCATTTCAAAGGAGAAACGGAGAGGGTATCCAAAGCGAAGGGAGTCTTTTTCAGAGCAACGACCCAAACACGATCGGCTTGTATACAACAAGAAGCGACCAAAAAACACTCGAGGTCGGATATGCCTTCAGGGATGGATATTCTCTGGTCGAGGTACTCTTTGGCGAAAACGGACACATCGAGAGGCATGGAATTTTTATCAAGGGGAGAGAGCCTGTTGGAGACCCTGTACTCGGTGAGTTTGATATTGTAACCGGTATCATCCATATCATGCTGCAGGAAAGAGTCCCGATCGATTCAAATCTCGGAATATTCATGATGGACGAGCTTGATATTTACTATCAATAGCAGGGCTTCATTGACAGGACACCTTCCCTGCAGTAGTATAGATACTACATGAGCCCCTGGAGCAGCATAAAAGGCCCCTTAGTAACAGTCTTATTTATTTTTATTTTTTTCTATGTGTTTACCAGATTATTCGGCCCGATTCCGCTCTCAATTAACTCGGTAACAACGACAAAAACAGATCTTTTTACCGTTGATGGGACTGGGGAGGCGACGGCAGTCCCAGACACTGCTCGTTTCTCAATCGGGGTCACCAAAACAGCATCGACAGTCCAGGATGCACAGAATCAGGTGAATCAAATTGTGAATGCGGTCACACAAGAGTTGAAACAACTCGGTGTTGAGGAAAAAAATATCAAAACAACAAATTATAGCGTGAACCCTGAATATGATTATTCTCAAGGACGACAAACTGCACGGGGATATAACGTAACGCAAAATATCGACATAGAAGTAAAGCCAATTGAAAAAGCAAATCAGGCATTAGATATCGCAACGGGTAAAGGCGCGAATCAAGTCGGTGGGATAACATTTACTTTGGACGATGAGGCAAAGGAAAAGCTTGAGGAAAAAGCACGAGGTCAGGCTATTGAGAAAGCAAAGAAAAAAGCACAGACAATCAGCAATCTTGCCGGGATACGGCTCGGGAGAATTATCAACGTGAATGAATCGCCAAGCTCTTATCCGATTCCGCTCTATGAAGGTCGATCATTGGCAACAGACCAAGTACAAAAAGCCGAGCCGCCAACGGAGCTTCAACCTGGAGAAAATACGATTCGCGTCACCGTCAACATCTCCTACGAAACCCTCTAGCCTTCATTTTTCTGCTTATCAAACACCTAAAAGCTGCTTGAGACAAATGTCAGAATTTCGTCATGCACTGTTGAGCAACAGGTATATAATACATACTATATGCCAACTGCACAAACTGTCGAAGCTGGAAGGTATGATTTACAAAAACATGCCCTGATTACTGAACGAGTATCTGCGTCTGATGCAGAGCCTGAAGCAGTCCACATTGCATATTTGATGAGACGAAATGACCTAGATCCACGAATGGACCCAATGTATCTCTTAACGAAATCATTTGCTTCTACAGGAAAACCATACGAAGTACGACTATTTGATTATGAGGCTGAACCACATTCATATAAAGCATGGGGAGAGGTGTTGGGGCCGGAAAAAAGAGAAGACTTCGAACAAATACAAAAAACTCCAGAGTTCCAAGCCCTTTATATAGCTGAACAAGGAATCCGCATGGATTACATATCTGATCCGTGGAACGAGGGACGAACATTGCACTTTGAACAATATGTCGATGAATTAATTGACCTTCCTGATGACTTAAAAGGAGGCCTAAAAATGACATATTGGGACAGCATTGCAAAAGATACGCAGCGCAGATTAGATGCATATAATGAAAGTACATCATGGGATACAAGACTAGATTATAAAACAGGAGCAACTGAAATATTTGACGCCTCAGCAGACTATAAAGACCGACTCTTTCATGAAAATGCTGCTGCTGTATGGCGAATGGGAGAGCTACGAGCAATGGGATACACAGGACTAACAGTTGCTGACGCCGCAGTAATTATTGAACACCCTGCTCTAACAATTCTTCCTCAACAGATTGCTGCATAATCTATTTATTTCCACTATGGAACGTTTTGTGGACTTCGCGAAGCTGTTTGTTCGTGATATGTGTGTAGATCTGGGTTGTTGCGATGTTTTTATGTCCTAACATTTCCTGCACTGAACGTAAATCGGCACCGTTGGTCAATAAATCTGTGGCAAACGAGTGCCGCATTGTATGGACCGTTGCATCCACAGGAAGACGCGCGAGACTTACATACTTTTTGACGATTCGCTCGATACTTCGGGGTGTCAATCGCATCTTATCTCCATTATATTCTTCGATAACTCTTCCCGAATAACGGATAAAAAGAGGCTTGAACGTATCTTTTCGAACTGAGAGATATCGCTCGACCCACTCAGCCGCTCGCTCCGAGATAAAGACGACACGGGCACGCCCACCCTTGCCGACAATGCCGAACTCACGCCTCTCGATATTAATCTGGGGATGGTTAAGCTTGACAAGCTCTGAGACCCGAAGGCCGGTCGAGAAAAGCAGTTCAAGAATAGCCCGGTCCCGAACTCCTTCTTCTTTCGACGTATCCGGCATGGTAACCAATCGGTCAACCTGCTCCCGGTCAAGAAATTTCAGACTCCTGCTTTCTGTTTTTGGCAAGTCGATTTTAGACGGCTCGAGCGTTTTGTGATCATTCTTGATAAGGTACCGCAGGAAAGACCGGAGCGCAATAACATAGTAGTTTTGCGTCACCTTTTTTAACGGAATATCTTTATCGGTCAGCTTGTTGGCCAGAAAAACCCTATACCGCCTGATGGTATTCAGATCTAAATTTTCAAGCGTTTTTGAAGGAGCCATCGTCGTGAACCATTGATCAAACGTTTTGAGGTAATGCCTATAGTCACGAAGCGTTAACTTGCTACAATTTCGTTCGACCTCTAAGTATTCAAGGAACTGATCGATGAGTTGGGGTAGGGCAGACATCAATAATATTGTACGACGCGGAAAATACTAAGTCAATATGAGCTAAATTCACGTGGCAAATGGGGGGACTGTGTAGAGTCTTTGCGACCCGTCGTGAATTTCCCTAATACCCAGAGAACCACCAGTGATATACGATGCGACTCCCTCTGTATAGAGTACTTGAAAACCACCGGAAAGCAAAGAGTCAAGAGAAGCTGCATCCATATCGAATCCTCTGGTTGAAAAAACCATCTCAAGAACTTGTCTATCTGCAACATCTTCTGGAGCAGTACGAAAAACGTCTCCGGCTTTTTTTACATCATAAGCGAGATTAAATTCCTTATAAAATCTTACATTATCGTAAAAATCGGGGAAGATGAACCGTTTATTCTTTCCATCATCTTCATATTCAAGTAATCCCCGGTATGCATCATCAGTGAAAATATAAAAAGTTTTTTTATACCTATCATCAGTAGGATTACTATCCTGAACAAGCAGAGAGGTGTTTGGAGCAGGTATAACATCATCGACTGAAAAAAATTCCCCCAGAAAATCAAGAGTGACCTCGGGCACACCATCGAACTCTCGACTGCGAAGCTCTAGAAAAGCCTCTTGGTATCGAAGCGCCCTGTTATGTTGTACTTCTTCGCTTGCTTTAGATATCCCGCCAACGACTAGTCCTCCTGTGAGTACTAACCCAAGACCCGTTCCTGTTTCTACGGCTCTTTCTACGAATCTGCGCCTTGTTCCTTTCCAAGACTCTCGATTATCGCTCATAACCCATAGTTTACCTCTACCGATAAAAAAATGCAAACCCTAGCAGGAACCTTGCGGAATATCGAAGATGACCGTAGTAAAACCAAAAGCCTTAAAAAGCGTCGTTAATTGTGTCCGGGCATTACTCGATGCCTGATCGAGGATATTGCCCTGACAGGCGGCAGTACGGATGCTTTCTTCTGCAACAGATCGCGCTTCTGATTCAAGATCAGTATTTCCCTGGGTGAGAAAACCCCGTCTTCTATCGTACACACGGGTCTCTTTATTATCAAGCCGTGCAAAAAAGATCTGAGGCGGAGGAAGGCTCATCCGAAGGGTTGTTTTATCAACTATAATTGCATCATCGCTCATTTGCGAGAAATCAAATCCTGCGATTACTTCGCCATGTGCGATAAGGAGAATCCGATCACCAAAGAGCAGTTGCTTGAGGCGCCCTCCGCTTGTTCCGGCATCAATGACTTTTTCGATGGTAAAAGAGGCTGTCTCAAGCCGGTTCAACGCGCGTATTTCCTTAATCACGGTCGTCTTGCTCGTCCGGACTTTCAGAGAGTCAGGAAAGGTTCGCTGCCAGGCAAAGACAGCGACGACGACAAGTAAGAGAATTAATATATTAAAGAAGAAAAGCGGTGCGAACTTTTTCATGAGCTACTTCGATTATATGCATGAAAAGAGAAGGATACAAGAGATTACGCGGCAAGACGTTCATCTCTCTCTTCAAGACCAGGTACTGGCAAAGGAATAGGACTTATCAGTTCAATATCGCCTTGTACTTGCTCTTCTGCTGGATGCACTCTTGATCTACCGGTTTTCATGAATACTTCATCTTTGAACAAAAGGAGCGCGGGCTTAATAGCTGAGAGCTTGTCGACCCAGGTTTTAAAATGGCTTACCTCAACTGCATCATCCACCAGATCAAACTTATCTGTATCAAAAATCATATCTTTTTCAGATACTCCAGTCACCGCATCAGTAAAACGCTCACCAATTTCTCGCGGAACAGCTTTCTTCGCCAAATGATAATTTCTATTCAAATTTTCATATTCTTCTTCTGTAATCGAGGACAGGACATGAATCTTTATATCATCCATTAGCGTTTTTCTTATTGCATCTGTCATCTCTTGTGTATTATCAGTTTGTAAAGCAAGTACTATATTCGCCGTTCCCTCTGTGAAACCAAGACTTACAGTTGGAGCATAACTTAATCCCCGTGAACGGATATATGTCCAAAATTTATCTTGCAGTAACTCTTGTAGTCGAACTAATGCACTTCTTTCTGGAATAAATCGTTCGCACGGCAATTTCCACAAATATGACGAAATCAGATTTTCATTAAGCCCTGGGATATCAAATGTATATTCTTTACCTAGAGCAAACTCTGAATTAAATTGTTCAAGAAGTGTTCTATCTAAAAGATTCTGTGCTTTATCAACGCGTGGAAAATTGCTTAGTTGATCGATTAATGTATCAATTATTTTCCGTTTTATTCTCTCATCTCCCTCTGTAAAGACACTCACTACTAATCGATCAGGAACAATAATTTGTGAAGCTAACGAACGTAAATCAGCTAATGAAATATTTTTGACACTCTCAAGCGTTCCAGTGCTGAAACCATAATTAGGGTTTGCTTTATCTAACACTAACTCTCTGACAGCTTTTGCTGCTAAAAAAGCAGGGTCATTATGATACATCGTGATTTCTTTTAGAATACTTTCTTTTTCGGATTGAAATAAAGCGTCAATTGACTCATTCTGCTCAAGAGGATGTAAAGCTGTGTTAATTAGGTGAGGAAGAATTGGCCATACCCCATATTCAGAAACATCAGGATGAGCTGGACCTTTTACGTAAAATTCCAGCTCAGTCATTCTTGTTGTCGCATTCGTTTTTGCATGATGTTTTGCTCCGAGCTTCACAAGGTCGTATGCCATCAAATGCTCAAGAAAATGGTGTGCTCCCGATTTATCTGAGGGATCAAAATACGCCCCTGTTGGAAAAGTGAAATAAACACTGGCTGTTGCTCTATCTTCAACTTTACGATTTACACCAATAAGTCGTATGCCATTCTGTAGACGATGAAATTCAATATTATGTTCTTGAGCATATTCTTGCTCTTTACTCAGTGGAATATATAACTCGCTCGGAGAAGGAATTTGCGTTCTTTCTTGCGTAGGACGTACCTGCTCAACTTGTGCGACCATGGCGATATTATACTTAAAACCTATAGTAGTGTCAATTCTTGTCAGGTAGATCATTGACAGCGCATTGGGGAGTCAGTAATATAATCACATGACAAAATTCCTCCTTGATAGCGGCGATCCGGACGAGTATAGGGAAGTAGCCGGGCTGATGAACAAAAACGGAGCAGAGCTCTGGGG
>JACQKR010000038.1 GCA_016204425.1 Candidatus Levyibacteriota bacterium | reverse complement strand
TTAAGCTGTAATCTGGCTCTCCGCTTCCATTGCTTATCCATAAACTGCCGGGTAGAGCAGGAAATATGTATACTAATGTCGTCAATGGAAGAACGGTTGGAAAAGAATTTGAGCTGTTGACAGACTTGGAAACACAGTTGAAAATATAGTAATCTACTTTTGCTGTCATCCCGAATTTTTTTCGGGATCCCCTGAGTATTCTAAGAGATTCTGAAACAAGTTCAGAATGACAGGCGGTTGGGGATATGAGAAATTATCGAACTGAAGGTGTGGTAATAAAACGAAGAAATGTTGGAGAGGCTGACCGGATCCTGACCGTTTTTACCAAAAATGAAGGAAAAATCACCATAAAAGCAAAGGGGATACGGCGTATCCCAAGCAGACGGTCTGCTCACGTCGAGCTTTTGAATCTATCACAGCTGACCCTCTATAGAGGCAAGAAGATAGGGACACTGACCGAGGCACAGATGATAAATTCGTATGCTGCAATCAAAGAAGACCTTGCCCGTGTCGGGCTTGCATATCATATCTGTGAGCTTGTGGATGGATTGTGTCCGGAGGGGCAGGAGAATAGGCAGGTGTTTCACCTGCTAACACATACGCTCGATCGGCTTTGTGGAAATGAAGATATAGCTGTAGTCATTCATGAGTTTGAGGTCACACTGTTATCGCTTCTTGGTTTTTGGCATAAGCCGTATGATGAGTCCCGCACTCTTGATACGCACCACTTCATAGAAAACATTCTCGAGCGCCGATTAAAAAGTAAAAAAATTTTCAGTAAGCTCGTCTAGAGATATTCTATTTTTTGGGAGAAGGATACTATATACTGTAGAAATGGTAGATGCTGCGTCGGAACAAAACCCCTCTCCGTCTTTAGAGCAGGATTTCGGTACGAAAATCCAATCAGAACTCCCTATTTCGTTTGTTCCAGCTGCAGTGGATCCTATTGCCACTGGTGAGTTGGCACGTCGTATTGAAGAAGATCGAGAAATCACTTCGCATTTTCACTTGAACTCTCTGAGGTATGCCGTAGAGCGGATGTCAAAAGAAAAATTGATCCCCTTTTTTACTCTTGATTTACGAGAAATACCTGAGCTGCGAGATTCAGGCATAACAGAAGATGAGAAAGCATTTGTTCTTGATAAAATAGGATTACGACATGCGGTTGCGATGAAGCTTCTTATTGAGAAGGGATTTTTGACTGAGGATCAAACCTGGACACCTCAGGATACTGCTCAGGATCATTTTCGCTTTTTATCATTGTCTCATGAAACGCAACCGATGATAGCTGAATGTTTCTCGTCCTTCTCAGATAGGGAAGGCAATCCGTATGTGGACGGATTTGTCTTTAGTTTCATTAACCCTCATATGTAACCGTCTCCTTCTCGCACTCAATAATTTCTGCTATCATACGCCTATGGCTGAGAATATCATGGAGAAATTGGTTGCTCTTTGTAAGAGGCGTGGGATTATCTTCCCGGGGAGTGACCTCTATGGAGGTTTGAACGGCACATGGGATTTAGGTCCGATCGGCGTCATGTTTGCAAACAATATTAAATCGCTCTGGTGGCAAAACGTCGTGACATCCCGTGAAGACGTCGTCGGACTGGACTCTGCAATTTTGCACCACCCCCGGGTTTGGGAAGCATCAGGGCACGTGGCGTCATTCACAGACCCGTTAATCGAGTGTAAAGTCTGTCACGCGCGATTCCGTGCAGACCATGCTGACGATATAAAGAAACACCAAGCAGAACATAAAGACAAGGAAGACTGGACGGAAGTAAAACAATTTAATCTCATGTTCAAGACATTTGTAGGCCCAATTGATGATGAACAGAATAAGACGTATCTTCGTCCCGAGACTGCGCAAGGTATTTTTATAAATTATGCAAATGTTCTTGAAACGATGCGGGTGAAGATTCCATTCGGTATTGCGCAAATCGGAAAGGGATTCCGCAACGAAATAACAACGGGTAATTTTCTTTTCCGAGTTCGTGAATTTGAGATGATGGAGCTTGAATTTTTTGTCAAGCCCGGGACAGATAAGGAGTGGCACGAATATTGGAAAAAATATCGATACCAATGGTATGTTGATTTAGGTATTAAAAAAGAGAATATCAAAGTTGTCGATTTGCCCAAAGAGGATCTTGCGCATTATTCCAAAGGTACTGCTGAGATTTGGTACAACTGGCCATTTATGGGGTTTGGAGAAATGGAAGGTGTCGCAAATAGAGGAGACTATGATCTCTCTCGTCATGCTGAGTTTTCGAAAAAGACACTTGACTATTTTGAGCAGGAAACACGAGAACGATTCGTTCCGTATGTTATTGAGCCTTCTGTCGGTGTCGGTCGTGCAATGCTTGCCTTTTTGATTGATGCATATGCTGAGGACGATCCAACGTCTAGCTCAGGACAGGGCAAGCGGGTCTTCCTGAAGCTTCATCCCAAGCTTGCTCCATACAAAGTAGCGGTGTTTCCGCTTCTTGCAAATAAAGAACAGCTTGTTGAAAAGGCAAAGGAAATTTATAAAACCTTGAAACAATCTACGTCAGTTGCCTTTGATGACCGGGGAAATATCGGAAAGCGATATCTCTATCAGGATGAAATTGGCACACCGTGGTGTGTGACCGTTGACTTTGATTCTTTAACAGACAAGAAAGTAACGGTTCGTGACCGGGATACTGCAAAGCAGGAACGGGTAGCGATTGCTGATCTCCCTTCATATTTTCACGATAAACTTCGCTGACTCACGAATTATTTGGTTATTAGCCCGTTCGAATAAACTTTTTCTTATTCGCAGCGCGATAATTGTTGAATGTTTTCCGATTCGCTTCGTCGCTAGTGCTCATAGCGAAAAAGCTCATTTCTCACGTGCTTTATATTATGAGAATTGCGGCATTTAGCTGATGTATCTATTCAGTTTTCTCCAACAGGTTGTCATCGCGAAGCTACGAAGTAGCTGTGGCGATCTCATGA
>JACQKR010000037.1 GCA_016204425.1 Candidatus Levyibacteriota bacterium | reverse complement strand
TGGATTACCAATGAGAAAGCGAGAACCTTTGCCAAAAGGTTACGGAGTCAGTACCAAGCAGTTTTAGTGGGAGTTAATACAGTAATTTATGATAACCCTCATTTAGGAGTGAGGAATAAAGCGAAAAAAGATCCACTGAGAATAATTTTGGACCCTCATTTAAGAGTACCTTTGGAAAGCCAGGTACTGAGAGATAATAATGTCTTACTAGTTACTACCTCGTTAGCATCTGAGGAAAAAATAGAACTTTTGAAACAAAAAAGAATAACCGTCTTGATGCTTAAGAATAAAGAGATACTATTAAAGGACTTGCTTAATTACCTAAAAGAGCAAGAAATTATTAGTGTTTTGGTAGAGGGAGGTGGTAAGACGCTAGGAATATGTATTGATGAAAGATTATTTGATAAAGTTTATGCATTTTACGCGCCAATTATTATTGGTGGAAAAGAAGGAGTTAGTGCTATTGGCGGTAGCGGAGCAAGCTATATTAAAGACGCAGTGCATCTAAAGAATGTAACTCTTAAAAAATTTGATGATAACATGCTAATCATAGGCTACCCATCTATGTTTTAGTTTATCCATAAGCTCGATTCGTGTAGTGCCCTATTTGATTACCCTGTGATTCCATAAAAAGCCTTATTCCATGAAGTTTGTTGGCTGAAGAATGCGGTATGAAGTGGTATTTGACAAGTTATGTATTTTTTGCAATTATAAGTATATGGAGAACGGATCAGGGGAAATTCCAAATGGAGCACCAAAAGCGAAAGAATCCACGTCCACGGGTCCAGCTGATGATATAAAGCGGTGGGCTGGTGTAGACAGGGCTCCGGGAGACTCAGCTGCGATACGAGCAGCTGAAGCAACCGCAGCAGCGCAACGAATGCAACAGATTCCTGATGCTATAGCTGCAGCTCATGCAAAGAAAGTCGCTGAAGGAACAGCCGTAAAACCAGACGCACTCGCACGTACTCCACATTCAGCGCCTGCTGCTCAGCAAGCGGGCGGCCTCCGTAACTTCATAAAAAATTTTGGTAAGTAGGTACCAGATAATTGATTATTTATCATAATTACATCTTGTTGTATTCAACAACCTTAACTCTATTATTTCCACGAAGTTGTTGAGCGAGTTAAATTACATTATAATAGCCTTATAATATTATAATTAAGATGCAAGCAAGAACACAATGATAGCTGTAAGTAATTCCTGCTCTTTACTCCTGCCCCGCATACTTTGAAATAGTTTGCCCAAAAAAGATTATTTATGACGGATTATCAATCAATATGGATAAAATGGATTGCGTTTCTTAGTATGGATACGTCATTCAGGAGAAACGTTTTTGATTCTCTCCACACTGAAGTTGCAAAAGGGTTTGACGTGATTGCAAGAATCGGGACAGAAGAACTGGAGGCACTACTCCCTGAAAAAGGACTTTTTGAGGAGGTAAGACACGATCTGGAAACACTTCTTACCTTTAACGCATGGTCGGGCTACTCGCTTTTTCTCATTTCTGAGGGGATCGATCCCGAAAGAAGCAGGCTGAAAGCCAGCAAAAAAACAGATGCTTTGGGTAACAAATGGATAGAGGGGTACGAAAAGGATCAGAATGCCAGTTCTTTTAAAAAACTTGACCCTATTTTAACAATATTTATTGAAAAACAGACAAAACTTCGCATGGAAAGTCTTTTCTTGACGCATCCTGCACTGCAAAAAATAGCATACTCGCAAATACAGCACATAGAAACATTTGCCAACTGGGCAAGTCAGCAGGGATTTGTCTTTGGTGTCATTGAGAGCAATTTGAATACAGAGGAGGTATACACGGAAAACGTGCCAAAAACCTGACCTCTATGCAAGAACGGGCTCAAGCAAAAGGATCAATAACCTATATTCACCGGGAGAAGGGAGGCATCCCCGATCGCACGATCGGGCGGATACGCTCCTTATATGGAAATCTTCTTCTTGGTATACCGAAAGCCTCATTTAAAGATATTTCTCAAGAGACAAGGGATGAGCTGAAGGAAACATTTAGGGATGTTGAGTGGAACGGGAATATCGAAGTCCGCTACAATCACTCCCCTTTTTTCAACCAGTTCAAGCGTTTATTCCAAAAGGATAGAAGAACGAATATCTTTTCAAGATCAATTATCGGTGTGCCGTACACGGTGTATTCTTCATTGTCAGGAAAAACAGGAAGGACAGACATATATAATCCTCACACTGAGACTGCATTAATTTACAGTCCAAATAAGTACAGAGCGTTGCAGCAGCTTGGCAAGGCGCAGCACTATGACCACGTAAAGTTTTCGACAGCCTATGCTTTACTACTGTCTTTCCCGATATTCCGCTCCATGAGGGAATTCTGGGGGAGTAAACACGTCATGGAGAAGTTACCGACTGAGGAAGAACGGCAGAAAGCAAGAAAAATACTGGAACCCAATTTTGGTATTCAGGTCGCACAAGATGCGGGGGCAATTGCGGGTGTGGTAAAAAATATCTCTTTTATTCCCTTTCTTCCGGCTGTTGGGGCACTTATCGGGCATATTCAGGCAAGAACGATTAAAGAAAATATCTTTTATGATAAAAGTACTCCTGCACCAGTCGCGCAGCCAGTCTCGCAACCGCTACCAGCAATCTAAGGCTTGTTGAACAGATGATTAAGATGCTTTAGTATAAGTGTATGCGGTTTTTGCTGGCTGGGCATGCTATCCCTCTTGTTCTCCTTTTTCTTTTTTCTCTTTTTGCTTCGCAAAAGTTACTGACCGATAAATTTTATACTTCTCATGATGGTGAAGGGCATGTCATCCGAATGATTGACTTTGATGAAGTGTTTCGGGAAGGGCAAATCCCTGTTCGCATTGCAAAACGGATTCATTATGGATTGGGATATCCGTTTTTTACTTTCAATTACCCCTTTGTTTATTACCTTGGTGAGGCTTTTCATGTATCGGGCTTGTCATACGTTTCTTCCTTTAAGGCATTGCTAGTTCTTTCGGTTATTGTCGGGAGTGTAGCACTTTACTTCTTTACGCTTCCTTTTTTTGGGAGAATTCCAGCTTTTGCCTCTGCCTTTTTCATCATATTTGCCCCGTATAAATTCCTCAATATGTATGTGCGGGGAAATGTTGCGGAAAGCCTCGGATTTGCTTTTATTCCTTTGTTGCTTCTTGCAATAGAGCGGTTTATCAGGAATGAAAAATACAAAAACGCCTTACTGATAAGTAGTATCAGCCTGCTGATTCTCTCTCATAATATTACAGCGATGGTAGGCGTTGTCCTTGGTGTCTCGTATTTTGTGTGGCGAATATCGAAGATAAATAAAAAACCGGATTTCAAAAATATTGCCATATCTGTTTTTTCCGCTGTTCTCATAACCTCTTTTTTCTGGCTGCCGGTCGTAGTTGAGACGAAAGTAACGAAACTTTCAGAACTCGCGTCAGATTACAAAGATTTTTTTCCGACATTTCAGGAAGTTTTTTACTCACCCTGGGGATTCGGTCCCTATAAGCCGGGTTTTCTGCCGGGTAAGATGTCACCGCAAATTGGTGTCATGCATGAAGTATTTTTTGTACTTGCAGTAGCCTTTTTTCTTATTCATCTCATAAAAAAACAGATCAGAGAAAAAGAACGTCTGTTTCTCTTTTTTATCATGGTAGGAGCAATAAGTCTCTTCCTGGCGCTTCCTGCATCAAAATCTTTGTGGGAAGTATTTCCTCCTTTGCGATACGTTCAGCTTCCCTGGCGGTTCATAGGATATGTAACGTTGAGTTGTTCGGTAGCGGCAGGATATCTCATCAGTCAGATAGGAAAGCCGAGGTTCCAGATCGTCGTGTTTTTACTAATCGTCCCAATCCTTATCTATGCAAATAGGAATCATATCAGGGTCAATCAATATATCGATTTTCACAACCCTTTTTTGGAGAGTGAAACCTATTCGTTGAGTACGACATCGAGAAATGAACACATGCCCAAAGATGCACCGCAAATTTTTTCAAAACCAAATCCCAATGGAGATATGCCTCCAAGTGCCGGAGTAAGTACCCGTACGGTCTGGAAATCCAATTATCACAAATTCATAGTCAATGCTGCCTCGGATATAGCATTTCGCGATAATACGCATTTTTTCCCTGGTTGGAGTGCCGTAGTTGACGGGAAAACAGCACGTATTGAGGCAGACAAAGACGATTTTCGGAGGTTGAGGATCCCGGTACCAAAAGGCAAGCATACTGTTGAATTTTTCTTTCGGGAAACACCGTACCGGTTGCTTGCAGATATAGTGAGTCTTTCAACGATTATGTTGCTGGTTGCAAGAGGACTGTTTGGAAAGAAGTTTTTTACGCGGCTCTAGCGGCATTTAGGTATCTGTCTGCCCATAGTTCAACATCATGGATATGCACCTGATCATTCATAGCAGCTTTTCTTCGTATTTTTTCATCTTCCGACATAGTTAAAGCATCAGAAATTGCTTTTGCAAACGCCTTCGTGTCCGATGGATTAATGACAAGTGCATGCTCACCCAGTTCCTGAGCTGCGCCAGCATGTCTACCCAGGATAAGGACACCATTTTCGGGACCAGCAACAGCATATTCTTTCGCAACGAGGTTCATACCATCCGCTGTTGATCCGACAATTTCAATATCTGAAACTTGTTGCATTGCTAAAGCATATGCCGGAGTAAGGCCGGGAATAAATTGAATCAAAATACCAAGCTTTCTTGCCTGTTCTACTCGTCTTTTGACCTCCTCATATAATTCATTATATACAGGAGTATCAAGTCTGCTTGGTTTTGCGACAAGGTTTAAGACCGTTTCTTCTCGGTGTTCTGGATGTTCGTTAACTGCTTCCTCATACGCATCAATAGTTTCAATAATCCCTTTTGTCGGGTCAAGCCGGCTAATACTTGATATGATTTTTTTCCCTGGAAATTGATTCTTAAATTCTTCAGCTTTTGCATGAACGGCAGGATTGTCTAATTCATCTTTAATTTCTTGAGGATCAATACTGATAGGGTATGCGCCAACAGTGATTGACCGACCATCCTTTGTAATAACTAGCCTATCTTTATAGGTATTGATTGATGCTCCTGGAACATACTGTAGTACCGATAAGATGAAGTTATTTCGGTCTTTTTCCGTCTGGAAGCCGACGATATCGTGGGCAAGCAATCCTTCAAGCATGTCGTTTCGTATTTGTTCGGGTAAATGCTGCAATGTGTCAGAGTTTGGAAAAGGAATGTGCAGGAAGAATCCAATTTTATTGGTTACTCCCAATTCCCGCATATAAAATGCAGTTCTCATTTGGTGGTAATCTTGAATCCAAATAAAATCTTCAGCTCGAGCAGTGTCTAAACCTTTAATAGCGAATTTTTGATCAACCCGATTATAGATAGACCAGTCTTTTAAATCGAACTTAGCTAAATCTTCGCGGCCGTGAAATAACATCCAGAATCCGTTGTTGGAGATACGATGGTAATATGCATCAAGCTCATCTTTTGGTAATGAGAGACTGTGTAGCTTAATAATATGGTCTTCCGAAAGCGTTTCGAAGGCTTCTTCAAGACCTTCCATTTCTGACTGACCGTTTGACTGTCCATCCCATCCGAGCCACCGAATTTCAGGGGTATTTTTTTTACCATTCGTATTACCGTTTGTTATTTTTTCGTTGCCATTTTTCTCGCTATTTCTTGCCACTGCATGAAGGGCTTTTGCGAGACCTCCAACAGTTGCAACAAGCTCTTGTCCTTTTTCAGTTGTGACAACATCGGCAGGGAGACGGTTTGATATAATAAGAATTCTCTCAAACGGTGTCTTTTCAGCTTCACGGCTAGGAAAGATTTCTGCTTTTTGAACAGGCGCAGCCTGTTTTTGCGGCTCTGTCTGGATGGTGAGTGTCGCATTGATATGCTGTTCTTCGAAGATGCGTACTTCAAGGCTAGGCTGTTGAGGCTGCAGCGAGGGACCCAGGATTTGGGTGGTTTGGGGGTTTGTTTCTTTTCTCCAAAATCGTGCTCGTTCTAGCATAAATAGTGACCTATAATATTTTGTATTATACTCGGGATATATGTAATACGCTTGACCTGAATCTGACAATTTCCATACAAACCAAGCCTAAGCGAGCCTATATTATAAACCTATAGTTTGCAAAAGCAAGCGATTTACGCTATAATTCAGCCTGTATGTCAGAACACGAGCGAGTTAGCCCAAGCGAGGCTGAATACGATATTCTTGAGATCAGAAATCTGCTTGGCAAGGATTTACCTACCCGTGAATTCCTGGCCTCGTATAAGCCTGATACAGCCTGGTTTATGGAAGAAGCTGGTGGCATTCATGGTGTAGGCCACGAAGCACGGGTTCTCGTCCTGCAGGAGCTTCTAGCTATATTAGTCGAGAGGCAAGACGGTATTCAGCTTGACCACGAAGCGCTTCGGGTAGCTGCGATAACCCATGATGTGCGGAGGATTAATCATAAGCTTGATTTTGCCCACGGAGAGCGGGCGGCACATTGGATTGGTAGGCAGCAAGAGCTCAAAGAGCGTATTTCGCCGTCATCCATGTTGTTGGCGCAGTATATAAATCATTGGCATGTGCCGAATGATACGTATATTCCAAATATTCCTCCTGAGTTGTCTATTCTTAAAGATGCAGACGGGCTTGATAGAGTACGGTTGGGCGATGTTGATCCCAGTTTCTTTCGTCACGATTTCTCAAAAAACCTTCTGCTTCGGCCAGCAGCATTGCTTTTCGAGGCAACATCTCAGTCTGCTACGATTCCTGCAGAACAGCAGTTTGACTTTGTTCTTGACACTGCGGCGAATTTGGGTATGATTCGACCATAAAATATATGAAAGAAATGCAACAGGAATCATTTCATCCTGGCCTCCGTATCATCCATCAAAAAGGAAGTAGTTTTGAGCGATCGGTCGGAAGAGTCGGTTCAGTTCCTTTTAATCTTCTTTCTCCATCGGAGGCACTTAAGAGTTATCCTGAGGAAAAGATACGTACCGTCACTGAGATTTTTCAAGAAACTCCCTGGCGTGGACAAATAGATGTCTATCTGAACCATGCACCCTTTCGTAGTCAAGTGAAGCGGCTTTTTGCAAAAGAACGACGAACAAATATCGTTGCACGAGCAACTGTCGGGATCCCGGCAACAGGTGTTATATGGAGTGTAGGAAAATTATTCCGGAAGAATATGTACAATCCATATACTGAGACTGTAATGAATTATCGATCAAAGCCATGGGTCGTTGCGCATGAGATTGGTCATGCTATGGACTATGATCAAGCGAAGCATCCAACGCTGAAAGCTCTCCTTGCACCGCTGCCAATTGCGCGCTCCATGAATGAGTGGCGGGCAAGCAGAAATGCCATCAGCTTGTTTAAACCAGAGCAGATGAAGCGTGTTCGCAAATCATATGAAACAATGCTTGGTCGACACGTAGGGGGCGATCTTTTTTACTTGTTATTACTTGCCGGATTAACTATTAATCCGGCGTATCTTGTTTTTGGAGGATCAGGGGTAGGGCTTCTTAATGCAAGATTTTCAAAGAAAGATCCTTTTACGAATGGGATCAGAATCAGGCGTAAACGAAAAGAAATAGTACAACACACGCCAACTGAGACTATTGTAGAGTTGCCTTCGTAAATCTTAAATTGTCCCTTGACCCCGCAAGCGGGATCTCGTCGCAAGTTGGGAGACAACTTGCTCCTTGACAACTCATCACGCAATGTTCTTATAATAAAGTATGCTTCATCATAAGGATCATCATGCGAATGTTAAGGCGCTTCTTGGCCTCATGATCGTCTGTCTTGCTGCCGGTGTTTTCCTCCTTTTCTATAGAAATCAATCCAATATTATCGATGGCGGGAATTTTAAGATGTTTATGACACTGGCCATAGTTGGCATGGGATTGCTGCTTACGCTGTTTTTCTTCGCAAATCAGCCGCATAAGACCGTAAAAGCTGCTAAGAGAAAAAGGCGCTAAACAGCCTCTTTAACTCTTCTCCGATCTTCTTTATAATACGAAGGTACCGCAGAATCGTTTTTTACGTATGACCGTTGATCTGGCACAATTTAAATCACTCTATTTGACGACGTCACGGGAGCAACTTGCAGATTTAATTCAGGCACTTTCCAAACTGCAAGAGAATCCAAAAGAGCCTGAGGCAATAAAAGAAATCTACATGAATGTGCATACAATTGCGAGTAAAAGTAATATTATGGGGTATACAAATATCGGAACGCTCTGTCGAACGATCGAAAAAATCTTTTATGATATAAAGAATGGAGGAAGTCAGGTTTCGAGTGAATTGCTTGATTCGCTGCTTTTTAGCTTCACTGATTTACAAAGGGCTATCAATAGTATTGAGCATGAGCAAAAGGAGATAGATTTAACAGAGGCGATGGAGAAAGTAAAAATATTTACGATACCATAAATATGAGAATACTGATTATTGAGGATGATAAATTTTTTCAGAATTTTTATGCTCTCAAACTGACAGAGCAAGGGTTTGTTATCGATGTCGCATCAGATGGCGAAGAAGGATTGCAAAAGCTCCATACAACAAAGCCTGATCTTATCTTATTGGATCTCATAATGCCGAAAAAAGACGGTTTTCAAATTCTCGAGGCGATGTCCAAAGATCCAACGCTTAAGAAAATTCCGGTTCTTGTCTTTTCAACACTCGGGCAGGAACAAGATATCGAAAAAGCGAAGAAGCTCGGCGCAGTTGACTACATCAATAAAAGCTTTTTTGATTTCACCAATTTAATTGCGAAGATTAATGGGATATTACAAAAAGGACAGGTACGTAATACTCAATAATCATTCCTGCCATGATTATTTCGGACGATGAACTACTCGGTTTAGTTCTCAAAACTGGCCTCATTGATCAGAAGAAATTTCTCGAGGTCGCGACGTACGCTAAAAATGCCAATATTAATTTGGTAGATGCGTTCATCGAAAAAGATGTCATTTCAGATGAGCAGATCGGTATTCTCATTGCAGACCACCTCAAAATCCCCTTTGTAGTTCTTGGAAAAATAACTATTCCTGATGAAGTCTTCCATATCATTCCCGAGAAAGTAGCACGCAAATATAAGGTCATTCCATTTGCCAGAGATCAAGCAGGGATTAAGCTGGCGATGGCTGATCCGCACAATGATGAGATCGCGCTGCTTATCGCGAAGAAAACCGGACAGAACGTCAGTCGCTTCATGGCAACGGAGCGTGATATCTATAATACCTTCCGGATATACAGAAAGGAGCTTCAGCGAACATTCGATAAGCTGCTGAACGTCCAAGCCGAGAAAGGAACAAACATTGTCGCAACAAACGTGCCAATGGAAAAGCTTGTTGATTTACTCATCAATTATGCGTATCAAGATAAAGCTTCAGACATACATATTGAACCGCAGATAAAAGAGTCGTTGGTGCGATTCCGCATTGACGGCATTTTACAGGACGTTTTGTTTCTTCCGAAAGCGCTCCATGATCAGGTGGTAACAAGAATAAAAGTCCTCTCAAGACTTCGAACTGACGAGCATTTATCACCACAAGATGGAAAAATGAGAATAACACTTGATGAAGAAGATTTAGATATTCGTGTGTCAATCATTCCGATTGCCGATGGAGAAAAAGCCGTTTTACGTCTTCTTGCATCGCATTATCGACAATTCTCCCTTCAAGATCTTGGCATGAGTCCAAAGGATCTTCAAAAGGTTGAAAGTGCGTTTACCAAGTCGTATGGCATGGTTCTTTCTACAGGGCCGACAGGATCGGGAAAATCAACATCGATTTATGCAATTTTAAAGATTTTGAATACCCGGGAAAAAAATATTACCACCATTGAGGATCCTGTTGAGTATCGACTGAAAGGAATTAATCAGATACAAGTGAATTCGAAAACCAATCTTACCTTTGCCTCCGGGCTCCGCTCAATCTTGCGGCAGGATCCAAATATCATTTTTGTCGGAGAAATCCGGGATAGCGAAACAGCCGGAATTGCCGTCAATGCCGCCTTGACCGGCCATTTGGTTCTTTCAACCCTTCATACAAATGATGCTGCAACAGCGCTTCCACGGCTTACCGATATGAAAGTTGAGCCTTTCTTAGTTGCATCAACAGTGAATGTGATTATTGCACAGAGATTGATTCGTAAGATATGCGAAATGTGTCGTGTTTCTATGACTGTGTCGCAGGAGGAATTGTTCAAGCAACTGCCATCTGAACTTGTAAAAAGCCACTTTGGTGATACGCCAAGCTACCGGTTTTATCAGGGACAAGGTTGTAAAATATGTCATTTTACCGGATACGCAGGGCGCCTTGGTGTATTTGAGGTGCTGAAAATCAGTAAAGAGATTAAAAAACTGATTACAGAGAAGCGTGATTCCGATGTGATTGTCCGTCAGGCAATTGCGGAAGGGATGAGCACAATGCTTGATGATGGGCTTGATAAAGTAATAAAAGGGTTGACAACCATTGAAGAGGTACTTCGGGCTACGAAAATTGAAACAGCATGAGTACGAAATTAGAAAGAATTCATTTATCAGCAAACGAAAAATATAGTTTGATAAGCAATCTTTCGACTATGTTCTCAGCCGGTATTCCCATTCTTGAGTCGATTGAATCATTGTTGGAGGGAGCGAAAGGAAATCAAAAAAAACTGCTCGAGACGATTCGGGACGATCTGACGCAAGGGAATCACCTCTACACATCTTTTGGAAAATTTCCCCGTATTTTTGATATCGTGACGGTCAATATCATTAAGGCCTCAGAAGAAGCAGGGACGCTTGATGTAGCGCTCAAAGACCTCAGGGGAAATATCAGGAAAGACTCGGAGTTTTCAGATAAATTAAAGTCGGCATTCATCTACCCTATTTTTATTATGTGTGTTTTCTTTGGCGTGCTTCTCATGATTCTAACCGTCGTGGTTCCGAGAATTTCTCAGGTGTTCTCACGGTTACGGGTAGAGCTGCCCTTGCCGACAAAAATTATTATCGCAATGTCTGACATACTGATCAAGCACACGTTGCTTCTTGCCCTTGCCGTTCTCTTTTTTATCGGTCTTATCTTCTATTTATTTCGGAATTACCGGCGTGTTTTTGTGAATGTGCTTTTCTCATTTCCCTACTTATCGAAACTTGCACGAGAAATTGACTTAACGAAATTTACCCATAGCTTGTTTTTATTACTCAATGCAGGGATACCAATTACAAGTGCGCTTGAGCTTACCGTCCGGGTAGTTATGAAAAAAGAAGTTTCCGATGCGATACAACATGCAAAAGACGCCGTGTCATCGGGAAGAAAATTCTCAGAAGGACTGCGGAGTTCGGGAAATGTTATCCCAAGTATTATGATAAAGATAACGGAAGCCGGTGAGAAAAGTGGATCGCTTGATAAGTCGATGCAGGATATTTCAGAGTATCTTGATTATGAAGTCTCAACGTCACTAAAAACACTTGTTGCGCTTCTTGAGCCACTGATGCTTGTTCTTGTCGGTGTTTTAGTCGGAGGGATTATGCTCGCGATTATTGCTCCAATTTATAGCTTAATCGGTCAGGTAAGCCCGAAGTAATCATGAAATATGCAGCAGCCGGTACGTCAGGTCAAAGAGGGTTTACGTTTGTTGAGCTGGTACTTGTTATAGGGATTTTTTCAATACTACTCAGCTTTGTTCTTGTTAATTTATCAAACACAAAGCATCGTGTAAGCCTTGACACATCGATTACATCCCTTGTTACCGACATCAAACTGCAGCAGGTAAAGGCAATGAGCGGAGATACCGATGGAGGAGTGAATGCCGATCAATATGGCTTGCATTTTCAGCAAAATGATTATGTCCTCTTTCGTGGCACAAGTTTTTCACCCGTAGACACTGCAAATATAACGATACCATTGGGAGAAAACATAGAAATTACCTCGACATCTTTTCCAAATGCAGATCTCGTATTCACAAGGCAAACAGGCGAGATCGTTGGCGCTTCCGGGTCGTACACCATTATTATAAGAAATACCGTACGTGATCAGCAGAAGACAATAGGGGTAAATAAATACGGGGTTATAACGGCGATTAATTAATTTTCAATGAATTTTCGATATTTCATACCGAGAGGCCAATCACTGATTGAGATTCTTTTGGTCATTGGCTTAACGGCGTTACTGCTCCCGGCCCTCCTTACCGGTCTTTTTGCGTCCAGACAGGGTAAAGCACAAGAATTGCAGCGATCTGAAGCAACGAGTCTTTTACAGGAAGCGCATGAGGCGTTGCGGGTTGTACGGGAAAACGGATGGAATACATTTGCGGTGAATGGTACCTACCATCCGCAAATTACCGGATCTACCTGGACGCTTGCTTCCGGGACAGAATTAGTGAATGGATATACCCGAAAAATTGATTTGAGTGATGCTCGACGAGACGCGACAGGTGCGATTGTCGCAACGGGTGGGACAATCGATCCGTCTACAAAAAAAGCAGTCGTGAGTGTCACATGGAGCACGCCATTTCTGACTACGGTCAGTTCGACTCTCTATTTGACCCGATATCAAAATGAGATATACACGGAAACGACTGCTGCACAGTTTACTACAGGGACGCATACGGGTACGACAGTGACGAATACAGATGGTGGAGAAGTCGTCTTGGGTGCCGGAGGACAAGGCGATTGGTGTGCTCCTGATCTTACAATTACAGCGCTTGATCTCCCAAAAAATGGTGTTGCGAATGCGGTATCAGCAATTGAAGGGAAAGCGTTTGCAGGGACTGGGGAAAACTCTTCAGGAGTTTCATATGCGACTGTCGATATCAACAATACAAACCCGCCGGTTGCAACCCTCGGGGATACATTTGATGGATATAAAACAAATGATGTCTTTGGCGAGACGAATTATGCTTATTTGGCAACGGATAACAATGGGAAAGAGATCGTGATTATCGATCTCACGCAGGTTGTGAACGGTAAGTATGTCGAGGCCGGATTCTTTAATGCACCGGGCAATGGGAATGGAGATAGTGTTTTTGTCACGAGTAGTTACGGTTATATGACATCGGGGAATAAATTCTATAACTTTCGGAAGATCGGTTCATCAAGTTCTATTGACGCCGATGGTGTGACACTCGCTGGAACAGGAAAAAGCGTCTATGTCGTTGGGAATTACGCGTATGTTGCGATTTCCGATTCAACAACGAGAATGCAAATTATTGACATTAGCAATCCAACAAATTTGACTATTGCCGCACAGGCAATCATCGCATCGGCAGGAGACGGGAGAGATGTTTTTGTCAACAGTTCAGGAACGCGAGCATATCTTGCACTAGCGACATCAACACAGAAAGAAATGTATATTATCAACACAACTACAAAAAGTGGTGATTTACCGGTAGTCGGGACCGGATATGAAACAAATGGCATGAGCCCTAAGGGAATTACTGTAGTTCCTGGAAACAAAGCGATAATCGTAGGGACAGGAGGAGAAGAGTACCAGGCCATTAATATTGCAAATGAACTTTCTCCGGCTCGCTGTGGAGGGTTACAGGTAGATGCCGGTATTAACGGCGTAGCGTCTATCATCGAGGAGGATGGCGATGCATATTCTTACATAATCACGGGAGACGCATCGTCCGAATTCAAAATTATTGAAGGAGGACCGGGTGGCCAGTATGCAACATCAGGTACCTATGAATCGACGACTTTTGACCCCGGGAGTGAGGTGGCATATAACAGAATAAGTCCATCTACTGATATTCTTCCATTGACGGACATACGATTTCAAGTTGCTATTGCTGATGCAATCAGCAATAGCTGTTCCGGTGTCGCTTTTGCATTTGTTGGCCCCGATGGTACGTCGGGCACCTACTATGCGACAACAAGTGCAATCGCGTTACACGATGACGGAACAGGATATGAAAATCCCGGGAGATGCCTTCGATATAAAGCATTTTTCTCGACAACGGATTCAACACAGTCGCCAACACTCTATGATGTCACAACAAATTATTCCTTATGAGACCAGTTATTACTCGTAGTATAAGAGATTATCTTTATAAAAAGGCAGAAAGAGGTTTTACTCTTGTGGAGATGATTATTTCTATGGGGCTATTGTTGATTCTTCTGCTTGTTTTTGCCCAAATCTTATCTTCTTTACTTGACGTGCAGATAGAATCAGAATCGACTTCGTATTTACAGCAGGACAACCGTTTTATCGTATTACGGTTAACGCGCGATATCCATGAGGTATCAACAATTATCATTCCCGGAAGCGTTGGTGAACAATCAAATACGCTCCAAATCCAAGTCGATGGAATCGATTATACTTATACTGTCCAGAATAATAACTTAATACTGACTGATAATTCCGGTTCATACGCACTAAATAGTCATGATACAACGGTCTCAAATCTTTCATTTCATCGACTCGGAAAGATAAACGGGAAAAATAGCATTCGTGTACAACTCAGGCTAACGAGTAAGGCGCAGCAAGCAAAAGGTCCGGATATACGTGATATTCAGACAACAATTGGACTACGATGAGAATACCTGCCAAAAATATACTTACTCAGAAGGGTCAAGCGCTCGTCACATTGCTTTTCTTTCTTTCTATCGCGATTACCGTTACAACCGGGGCAGTCATTATTGCTATTGTGAACAGTGTATCGACAAGCAAGACTGAATTAGGTGTGTATGCACATGCTATCGCAGAATCAGGCATAGAGAATGCGTTGCTTCGACTTCTCCGTGACCCATCGTATGCTGGCGAATCTCTTCCTGTTGATGGAGGAACAGCCGTCATAACTGTTACCGGAACAGATCCGATAATCGTAGTGTCCGAAGGAAAAATAGAGAATTTTACCCGGAAAATTCAAGCTGATGTTACCTATACAACTGGAACGCTCAGTGCGGTATCATGGAAGGAGGTACATTGATGGAAAAAGCAACGAAAAAAGAAGCAGCGCTGATATATATTGATAGAAATAGCCTTACGTATTATCGTGATGCGATAGGGACACTGCTTGTTTTTCCCTATCCACAGGAGATCATACGGGATCTGGATGTTTTGAGTGAAGACGCTTTGAAGAGTCAGCTGAAAGCATTTATTACAGCCAATAAAATTCCTGCTGCAAATATTTCGATAATTCTCGCAGAAGGAGTAGTGTTTGAGAAAGTCGTTCAATTACAAAACAAGAATACTCCTCTTACATCTGAGGAAAAAGACGAGACAATCCAACGCTTCATTGATACTGTTCCATTTGAAAGTGTCGCATACACGAAGGTACCCTCAGAAAAGGATATAAAAGTGATTGCAGCAAATAGCGATTTTTTTACAACTATCATGCAGGCGTTTGAGCAGGAGAAATTTTCGGTCACGACAGTTCTTCCCGCAAGTGTTTTTGGAAAAGAAATTTCTTTTGCCGGAGGCATAAATCAAACGGTTGCAAAAACTGCGTTTCAGAAAGCTGATACTTTGAAACAGTACAATCTTCTTGTCAAACGGGAGGGGGGAATTGTCATCCCACAGGCACACCAGATATTGCAAGATAAACAAACAGATAAGAAAAGATTATTCTTGCTCGTTGGCGTATTTATCTTCCTGATTATCGTATTGGTGATTGTTATTATTTTATCGATGGGTACTTCTCAACAGTCATTGCAGCAATCGATAAAATAGCTGCACTCTAGGGTATTTTTAGCCTCAAAAATACCTCTTGACAAACACTCAACGCCATGTGCATACTGGTTAAAGATATACAGAAATATGAAATTCACTGCCCGAACAAAAACACAAAGAGGTTTCACGCTTATTGAACTTTTAGTCGTTATCGGAATCCTCGCAGTTCTCCTCGCAATCACACTTATCGCCATCAATCCAGCACGACAATTCGGAAATGCAAACAATACAAAAAGAAGAAGTGATACGACACAAATCTTAAGCGCAGTAGGACAATATACAGCAGAAAATAAAGGACAACTTCCTCCAGAGGTCGCAGCATTAACAGCCGACACAGCAACAACATTGAATAATACAAACTTTCCGAATCTCTGTGCACTGCTTATCCCAGAATTCATTCCGGCTTTTCCGACAAACCCAACCTTGAACACGGATGATGTCAATGAATCCGAATGCGCGGCATATGCAACAGGCTACAGCATCGCACGAGACGCAAACAATAGAATCACCGTATCCGCAGATACGACAGATAACGGTGCAGTAATCTCCGTAACCCGCTAATCCTGAGTCTTACTTTTGCTCGAACATTGATTCTTCTGTAAATACATGACATTATTTATATAATGGCGCAGAAAAATTACAAGCCCCACTACGAGCACTTAAAAAATAAATGGACGGAACAACACCTTGAGCTTCAGCACTCGCTCTGGAAAAGACATAGGAAATCGCTGCGGTGGTTTGCAAACCGTTCAAAGCATCTGACAGCGAGTGCCTTAAGTGGGTTGCTGTTACTCGCTAGTCCAATATCGGCATCAATCTCTGCTCCCATCACAACAGCAGACCAAAAACCTGAGTTTACGGACCTTGATAAAGATACGTTCTTGGTTTCGGATCTTTACACGGTGTTGCCAAAAGAAGTTCGTCCGCTGCAACAAGAGGAGGAACAGCGGGTAATATCGTTACTTTCGGCTCGATTTGGCATCCCTGTCAAATCAGAAATTGACGGGAAACGGCTGGAAAGGAATTATGGTCTCATCGGAGCAGAACAGCATCTCATGCGCTATCCTGGAGATACTATCTATTCTCATTTTGAGTCTGAGGAAGATGCAAGGATACACACATCTTCCGGGATGGCACCGGGGCGAGGTGCGTGGGGGTACTTTGCATCATCAAGAGAAGTGATGACTGAGGAGGACATCCAACGAGAAAGATACTATATAGCAGTGCAAACATTTCTTGCTCCGGAATTCAATAGTAAAGTTGCAGAATATCGGGATTTTTTCAAATACAGAAAAATGCTTCTCGTCAATCCATACACAGGAAAATCTATCGTGACGGTTATCGGGGATGCCGGTCCTGCAGTCTGGACAGGGAAGCGCTTAGGCGGGTCACCGGAGGTGATGCAGTATTTAGGACGGGTCGACGGATCTTTGAAGGGTCCTGTTTTGTTTTTCTTCATTGACGATCCTGAAAACAAAGTTCCATTAGGACCTATGCACGTTTTATAATAGTATTATGAAGAAGTATTTTTATAGCCACCTTGTTGAGCTGACATCACTTACCGTCAAACTTGATACTCTCGATCTCACAAAAGAAGAGAAGGGGCAGCTTCAGAGTCTTGCTGAGGCAAATATCCATCACTCGGTTTTGGATACCGTGCTTTCAGAATTGCCTGAATCAGAAAAAAAGATATTTCTGCAATATGTACATGAAGAAACTCATGATGTTGTTTGGGACCATTTGAAATCGAAAACGAAGAACATTGAAGAAAAAATAACTCAGGCTGCAAAAGCAATGATCTTGAAATTTCACGAAGACATTGAAGAAGCAAAGAAGAGGTAATGGAAACCGACTGTCAGTTTTTTGTCGTATCCTCGTCAAGACTCTAGCCGTATTTATATCATAATGATACTATGGAAGAGGAGCTTTTCATGGTGCAAGCAAATCCCTGGACAAGGACAAAACAGCTACTTCAATCAGTAGCAGCAGAGACACATCTTGATCCGTTGCTTCTTGCGACACTCCTTGAGCATGACAAGATTATTGAAGTATCACTGCCGCTTGAAAAAGACGACGGGTCAATAGAAGTCTATAAGGGATACCGGATACAGCATAATAATATCAAAGGTCCGTATAAAGGTGGCCTTCGATATCATCCTCATGTGTCAATAGATGAGGTAAAAGCGTTGTCTTTTTGGATGACGATGAAAAATGCTGTAGTAGATGTTCCTTTCGGTGGCGGAAAAGGAGGCATTGCTGTTGCCCCTAAAAAATTATCAGAAGCGGAGCTTGAGAAACTAACGAGGTTGTTCGTGAGAAAACTTGTCCATGATATCGGTCCTCGAGTTGATGTCCCTGCTCCCGATGTGAATACCAATCCAAAAATTATGTCATGGATCGTTGATGAATATAGTAAACTCGTCGGCAAATACGTACCCGCTGTTGTTACCGGTAAGCCAATTGATACCGGGGGATCCCAGGGGAGGACTGAAGCAACCGGTTTAGGAGGGATGTTTACATTGCTTGCGATATTACAGAAGCTCGGAGTAAATCCAAAAGGTCTGACAGTAGCCGTGCAGGGGTTTGGTAACGTCGGTTCATATATCGCGCGATTCCTTCAGGAGCAAGGATGTACAATTGTTGCATTGTGTGACTCTCGAGGTGGCATCTATATTCCCGGCGGAATTGACAGTATCGATCAGATAGAAGCATGTAAAAGAGAAAAAGGGTACCTTGCAGGGTGCTATTGTGTCGGTTCTGTGTGTGATATCGTAAATAAGAAGCCGCTTCGCGGCATTGATATTACTCCTGAGGAGATCTTAGAACTTCCTGTTGATGTGCTCGTTCCTGCAGCGCTTGAGGATGTTATAACTGCAAAAAAAGCCAAGAAGATAAAAGCGCATTTTGTTCTTGAGATGGCAAATGGTCCGACGACCGCAGAGGCAGATGAAATTTTAGATAAGAAAAAAAATATCATTATTCCGGATATTCTCGCAAATTCGGGGGGAGTAGCCGTGAGCTACTTTGAGTGGTATCAGAATATTCATAAAAAGCAGTTTACAAAAGAAGAAGTCTTTCAGAAACTCCGGGGAAAAATGGAAAAAGCAGCAGATACGGTATTTCGCTGCTCAAAAGAGAAAGGAATTACGCTTCGAAAAGCAGCCTATACCGTCGCTTTGGAGCGGCTGGCAAAAGCGTGGGTTAAGCATTGACGTTGCTTTGGTGTTTTTCTTTATGAAAAATCATAAGGCAGAAGTTCATGACGACTTCTAGTCCCTTTGTCTCCGCATATATTTTTGCCTCTTCATTGACAACTCCTTCTTGCATCCATATCGTTTTCACATCTCCCCGTTCCACCGCCTCCCGTACATGAGCCAACACCTCCTCAGATCGCCTAAAAATATCGACAAGATCGACTTTTGTATCTTTCGGGATAGACAGGAGGTCTGGATATGCTTTTTCTCCGAGAACGTGAGTAATATTCGGATTCACAGGAATTATGCGAAATCCTTGAGATTGAAGATACGATGCGACTTTATAGCTATATCGTTCCGGTTTGTCGGATAGACCCACAATGGCGATCGTTTTTACTCCATCTAATTGTTTCTTAAGAGACATTGAGCATAGTATATCACTGTTTTTTGATTTTTCGAGCAAAATTGTTTACACTGGTTACTACGCAAATCCCATTAACGAAATTGATAGCAGGTATTCGCGCCTACCGGAAAAGAGGAAACTACCTCAATGAGTGATCAGCCATCAAAAACTCGCAAACCATCCCTGGTAATGATTTTGGCTGGAGTATTTATCCTATTCTTAGGCGTATTGCTTATGCTAACGCTTCGAAGTGTAAGGAAACCTAAGGTCGAAATGTTGATAAGTCAAAATCTTTTGCAAGAGAGAGGTGCGGAAAGCCAGGAAAAGAAAAACACACAAGAGGTAGTAGAAGGCGCTCAGACATATTCATTATACCTTGATGTTACGGAGCCAAAAGAAAAAAAAATTCTAACAAAACAGACAACGTATGTGCGAGGAAGGACAGCCCCATTTGTGGAAGTATTCGTAAATGATACGACGCTTAAGGCAAATCGCACCGGATACTTTTCAACAATTCTACAATTGACCGAGGGAGAAAATAGCATTTTTGTTGTAGCAAATGATACTGATGGTAATTTTGGCGAAAGAGACATGCTTGTAACGTATGACGCTATGATTCCTTCTTCTCCATCATCTACTCTGTCAAAAAAGCCTCTCGTCACGAAGCAAGCATTCGTGGTTATCGGTACTGTAAAGGAAAAAAACAGTTCGGGATTTATCATTCAGTCGTCAAAGCATGGTGATCAACGTGTCAGTACGGATCAAAATACACGATTTATGAGTCAAGACGGATTTTTGATAGATGTAAAATCGGTGGCCGTTGGAAATATTGTCCGGGTAAAAGGCATCTGGGACAGGTCGAAACGCACCGTAACACGGGTGGTACACGTCAAGGATTTTTCAATAAAAGCAAAGCCCGAACAGCAGCCTGATCCTACAATTACGTCTCCTGCAACGACACCCGCTCCGATAATAATCAGGTAAGGCGCCTGCTTTCAAGAAAATGATTTCTCCGAATGGCTTAGCTTGACAAATATTTTGATGCCATATATCGTGGGAAATGTAAGAAGAAAGTAAAAGTTCTGTAAGAACCCAACAAGATTATCATGCTTACAACCTCAAAGCTGCCTAACGGCATACAGTTGGCAACCTATCATCTTCCAAACCTCAAATCTATCCATTTGCGAATCAGTGTAAAAGGCGGATCCTTAGTTGAAAACAAAATAAATAACGGAGTTGCGCATTTTATGGAACATATGCTCGTACAGGGAATACCATCCTTTCCGACCGTTGCCGAATTCTCACGATTTATTGAAGGTTTGGCAGGGAATTACGGGGCATACACGAAAAATCTTATGGTGAGTTTTTATATCACTGTTCCTTCCACCCATCTTGAAGAAGCAATAAAAATTGCCAGTGAGACCTTTTTTGGACCGTTATTTGTTGAAGAAGCTATCGAGAAAGAGCGGCAGGCTGTATTTGAAGAAATCAAGCAAAAGATGGATTCTCATTGGTATAAGATTTCTGATTTTTTTACAAAAACCCGGTTTATCGACGGTCATCCATTAACGCTTGATGGTGGCGGAAGTCTTGAGACAATTAAAAATCTTAAAAGAGAAGACCTTATCGATTATTGGAAACGATATTTTCATCCAAGTAATACCTACTTGCTTGTGTCCGGAAATTTTCAGGAGAAACGTCTTGAGCAGTTACTAAAAAAATATTTTTCCAACCACAAGAACGGTAAGTCATTCGCCGGTTTTCCAAACATGAACGGTAAGGATTTTACCAAGCGGCAAGTCGCAATCAGATCGGATTTTTCACTCAAGATATGTTACTTGGACTTGGCGTTTCCATCAATGGGGCTGTTTGACGATTTGCAACTACGTCTCAAGCAGAATCTTGCCCTTGTTATTTTCGGTCAGCTTCGAAATAGTCGCTTATTTAAGCTTCTTCGGTACGACCGCGGACTGGTATATGACGTCGGTGCAGGTGCAAGTCAATATCCGGGATTGGGGTATGGGTACATCTCGTCTCAAGTGTCGCCTGAAAATCTCGAGGAGGTCGTCCGGCTCATCATGCAAGAGTTTGCTTCGTTTGTTCATCATGGACCAACTGATGAGGAATTGTCATTCGCAAAAAATTATTTAACGAATCAATGGCTGATGACTTTCGATCATCCTTCCTCAATCACCGGGTGGGTGGAGGACCATCTGTTGTGGGAAGAAAGCATGCGGATGCCTGAAGATTATGCAACCCTCCTTCGCGGACTGACGAGTCAGGATTTAACGAGGATGATGCAGAAACACTGGGATTTTTCGAAGCTAAACCTCATCCTCCAGGGGCCAATTCACAATACGAGGAATAATGATAAGAAGTATACAAGCCTTATGAGCGTACTCTAGTACCGTTACAAGTTTGTTCCTATGTAGTATAGATTCTCGGGAGTCATGCAATATTGTAGGCATGATTGACATAATAATATACTTGTAACGGCACTAGCCTCACAAAGTCACGAAAATCTGTGAAAATTGTCAGGTTTGTCAAGCAAATTTCACAGACACAACTATAATTAGACTTATAGTAAAATTAGTGCTATACTACAG
>JACQKR010000045.1 GCA_016204425.1 Candidatus Levyibacteriota bacterium | reverse complement strand
TCCGACCTCACGGTCCCAAACCGCGCGCTCTAGCCAACTGAGCTACTCCCCGCAAATGGGACAAACCTCGCGGTTTTTCCCAACGATTTCCCTTTAAGGCTCGCAAAATCGGCACTCCTGAGTCAGCGATTTTGCGCTTTCTAGATTATTAAACAACATCCTTCCGCAGTGCCGCGAGAGAGAGTCGCACTCTCACACCATTGCTGGCAAAGGCTCTTAAGGCCTCCGTGTCTGCCATTCCACCACCGCGGCGTGGTATGTGGAGTCTATTCTACCTGAAAACAACAAACATATTCAACTGTGAGAGGGAGGTGTCGTGCCTAATTCTCGCAAAGAATAATCAAGTAACTCCTTCATTTCCTCCCGCCGCTTTTGGCTATTGAGCAGTATTCCGACAATTTTATGCCCATCATATTCCAGGTACGTCACAAGACACAAACCAGCCTCAGGAGTATACCCTGTCTTTATACCTCTCACGCCAGGGTAGGATGTTATAAGATTTGTTTCATTGTATAAATAAAATTCTTTGTGTGTCGCCGTTTGGGGAAGCTGCTTTTCCGACGTTGAGGTTACTTCTGTAAGAATCGGATAGGTATCGACAGCATATTTTGTTATGACGAGAAGATCATGTGCCGTAGTGTATTGATTGCCGTCTCCTTGCAAGCCTGAGGGATTGGTGAAATTCGTATTCTTAAGGCCAAGTGCCTTTGCTTTATCATTCATTGCCGAAATGAATCCGCCCCGTCCACTCTGGTAGTTGCCGGCCAGTGTTTCGGCCGCATCATTCCCGGAGGGAAGGAGCAGCCCATAGAGCAGCTCTTCAAGAGTCAAAACCTCACCACTCGTTAGACCCATACTATCTTCTCCGACCAGACTTTCCGGCCTGACAATATACTCATCGTCCTCTTGCTTGTTCTCGATTGCGACGATTGCCGTCATGATTTTCGTCAGAGAAGCCATGGGGAGGCGCTCCCGGGCATCTTTTTCATAGAGTACTTTATTTGCTGACAGATCATACATAAGTGCGGATTGTGCGGTTACCTCAGGCATTTTCGCCGAATTTGCACCCAACACTTCAAGTACCGGCTCCCAAAGGTCAAGGATTGTAACTTGCTTATTTTTGGCGAGGCTGAGGAATTCAGGCAGGGGAGAAGTGAGGGATTGCTGTTTTTGACTATCGGGCGTAAAAAACCAGAGAAAAAGGCTGAAAATAACTGATAGCAAGACAACTGAAAGAAAATAGGAGAACCAATATTTCATAATTTTTTATAGTACCATACTTTCCATTTAAACAACACAAATATCATCAAAAATTGTCACGGTATGGCATAATAGAAAGATGAGAAAAATTGATATTGTGTCATTTAACGCATTCGGAGCGCCATTTCACCCGGCCAATATTTTACGAACCTTCCTCAGAACCCGTGTCCGAAAGCGCTTCCGGATTTTGGCGAAAAAAACAAAACAAGAAAATATCGATATCCTGGTGTTACAGGAGGTGCATACCTACGTTCACTTGCGAACGCTTCGTACCCTCCTTCCTGAATATCGATACGTAATATTCAAAAAATTTTTGTTTGGCCCCAGGGGTGGCTTAGTGATATTTTCAAAAACTCCGCTTTTGTTTGAAACGTATATTGATTTTCAAAAAAAGGGAGTGCTGTGGAACAAATCAATTACCGGCCCTCTGAGCAAAAAGGGCATACTTATCGCAAAAGCGCTCAAGACTCAACTGACAATTATCAATACACATCTCACCCAAAACTCCGATCATGATTGGTCAACTTCCAACCGGTACACATTCTTCCTTGTTTCCCAGCTCAACCAACTCGCTTCTCTTATTAAGACACTGAAAAAAACGAATCGCAAACTGATTGTTTGTGGAGATTTTAATATGCCTAAGCATGTATCTCTCTACAGTTCATTCATGAAAAAGAGCGGACTTATTGATGTATTTCAAAGCGAAACATCACCGACCCATCATAAAGTATATATGGGCAAAAAATTATCTTCTGGAAGAATTGATTATATATTTACCACAGAGCTGAAACCTCTCGCAACAGATCATATCTTTACCCGGAAAGTCACAATTGACAACTCAATACAGGAGTTTCTTTCAGACCATATTGGTCTACGGGCACGGTTTCAGCTACACTATTCACAGGCATGAATTTCTTTACTGTTCTTATTCTCTCAGTTGTCGAGGGCATTTCGGAGTTTCTTCCCATCTCCTCAACCGGGCATCTTGTGTTGGCTGCAAAACTGCTTGCTATTCAGCAAACCGAATTTGTCAAAAGCTTTGAAATTGCAATTCAGCTTGGGGCAATACTCTCTGTCGTCTTTCTCTACTTCAAGACGGTTCTTATGAATCGGGCGATGTGGTCTCGTATTCTTGCAGCATTTATCCCAAGTGCAGTTGTCGGGCTACTCCTCTACAAATTTATTAAAGGGGTGCTTATCGGCAACGAAATAGTAACACTCGCAGCCTTACTCGTCGGCGGCATCATCATGATCGTCATCGAATTGTTATTTAAAGAAAAGGAGCATAGTGTTTCCGATATCGGAAAGCTCACGCACAAACGGGCGTTTGTGGTTGGCCTTTTCCAGTCTATTTCAGTAATACCCGGCGTTTCGCGCGCTGCGGCGACAATAATAGGCTCGCTTCTTGTCGGAACAAGTAGAAAAACAGCAGTTGAATTCTCCTTTCTGCTTGCCGTGCCGACAATGTTTGCTGCGACAGCGCTTGATCTGGCAAAAAGCTCATATACGTTTTCACAATATGAGTATCTGCTGCTTGGTGCAGGCTTTGTCTGTTCTTTTTTTGTTGCGCTTTTTACGGTGAAATATTTTCTTCACTACATTCAGAGACATACATTTATCGCGTTTGGGGTATATCGAATTGTCATAGCTATCCTATTTTTTATATTTATCCTGTAACAACAAGCTTTTCTGTTGACAAGCAGCCACAAAAACTACTATAATACGTAGAACAGTATTTCAGGTAAGCCTCTCGCTTATTTATATCGATCCTCTGCCCCGTATACCCTCAAGTATTGTTGCATTTTATGATTCAGATCCGGACAGTACAGAAGCATGCTCGTGCATCATATATGAGATTGCAAGATCTTCGTTCTCGCATTCCGTACAGGAAAACAAAAACGTATATCAAACGCCGTCCGTTTACCAGCTTTTTTGCAGCCTTGGGATTTCTTCTCTTATTCATGATCCTTGGCAGTGTTATCGGATCCTTTAGCAAAAAGGGAGAGCCAAAGCCGGAAATCGTCAAACAAGTGAAGTCATATAGTATCGGGAAAGCGCCAAGAGTTTCGCTCCAGGCACGTGTTGAAGAGTCGGGAGTCGTGAAGATAGTTGCGCAGACAGCAGGAATTGTGAGTCAGATAAACGTACAGGAAGGGGCGACGGTACAACCGGGAACAAACATTATCCAGCTGTCAACAAATTATGCGGGGGGCAATATCATGGCACTCCAGCGGCAGCTTGCACAAACCCAATACAATAATGTTCAGGAAACATTTGACGCACAAAAAGATGTTATCAAAAAGCAGCGGGAAATAGCTGATAAAACCAGTGTCAATACAGAGGAGCTTCGCAAAATTTCAGACGAATCCCTGAAGGATACGCGCTCAGCTCTTTCTTTGAATGAAGATATACTCTCCTCAATTGATCAAAATCTGAGCAATCTTGAAACTACCAATGTCGGAGGCGCAAATGATGCCCTGATTCTCCAGACAAAGCAGCTAAAAAGCCAATACCAAAGTGCCGTTAGCCAACTCCGCTCAGGTGTGAGAAGCCTTGAGTTTCAGGTCGACACCGACAACCCGCCGACGGAACTTGCGAATTTACAAAAAGATCTTACGTTGAAACAGCTTGAAATCCAGGAAAAAGCACTTGACCTCAACCGTGAAATGAGCCGTATTCAGCTGCATATCGCTTTTGTCAATGAGTCTTTGACGCATCCGACAAGCCCAATCCATGGAATGGTTGAGCGAATTCATGTCCGGCAGAACCAATCGGTGACTCCGGGAACGCCACTCGTCACGATCAGCGGAAATAGCTCTGATATTACAGCAGTTGTGCATGTCTCAAGGACAATCGCACAATCTGTTTCTAAAATTGAACCGAGTACATTTGTGGTTGGCAAAACGAAACTTTCGCAAATCCCGACATACATCTCTCAGAATGCGACCGACGGGCAGGAATATACGATTATTTACAATCTCCCATCAGAGCAGGCCCAGTCAGTTACCGACGGGGAATACATTACCGTCGATATCCCACTTGGCGTACAAAGCACGAACGGCGTTATTCCGTATATTCCGATTGATGCAATCTATCAAACGCAGGAAGAATCAATCGTCTACATCATCAAAGATGGAAAAGCACTCGGAAAAAAGGTGAACCTCGGCAATGTATACGGGGAGTACGTTGAAGTGGTATCGGGATTGAGATCGGGAGACGAGGTTATCACCAATAGAAATGTCGTCTCAGGAGACAAAGTCAAAGCGTCACTATAAGGATATATGTATGGCAGAAACTTCATACCTCAAGAGCCTAAAATTTGATCCAAAGTTGCAGCATTCATTTGTTGCGCGGTATCTCGCAAATCCACGGCTGCTGATTCTCCTCACGCTGAGTGTCGTCGCATTTGGCATAGCAAGTTTTTTTGGCCTACCAAGACGGCTGAATCCCGAAATAAAAATTCCGATCGTCCTTGTCTCAACAGTGCTCCCGGGCGCCAACCCGTCTGATGTTGAATCTCTGGTAACTATTCCCATTGAGGATCAAGTGACCGGACTTTCAAAGGTAAAAACAGTCCAATCCTCATCGAGAGATTCGGTATCGATTATCAATATCGAATTTGAGTCGGGAGTCGATCCTGAAAAAGCACGAACAGACGTCCAATCGGCAGTCGATAGTGTGAACAATCTTCCGGATGACGCGCAAACACCAAAAATTATAAAACTCGATTTTGAGAACCAGCCGGTGTGGACCTTCAGTTTAACAAATGACGGCGATACGGGAAGTCTGATGCGGTATGCACGGCGTCTCAAAGATACGATAAAAGATCTGCCTTCTATTGAAAACGTCGAAACATCCGGTCTTGATGAGCAGGAAATCCAAATAGTTCTGAAGCCACAAGCGATTGCAACATACGGCGTTAACCCGCAGCAGCTCGCACAGCTCGTCACATCCTCACTCGGATCTTACCCGGCCGGTGTGGTGCGTACGGAAAAATCATCGTTTTCGCTGAGTATTGACCCTGCGGTAACGACTGTTGATGACTTTCGAAATCTTCGTATTGATTTGAACGGCACTATCGTACCACTCTCTGAGATTGCAACAGTAACGGAACAATCAAAACCGGATCAGCAAATATCGTATTTTGCTAAACCCAATGCGTCTCCACAAAAAGCAGTCACATTTTATGTTTTCAAAACAGCCTCGGCAAATATCGACAAGGCTGTTGAGGAAGCACAGAAGAAAACTGCCGAATCAATAAAAGAAGCACCTCAGTTTCATACATCGACGATAAGCAATACAGGAGAGGAGATCGATACACAATTCGGGGAGCTGGTCCGTGATTTCTGGATAACAATTGTGCTTATTGTTATCGTCCTTTTCGTTTTCCTGGGGCTCAGGCAAGCACTCGTCGCAGCAATATCGGCGCCTCTGACATTCCTCATTAGCTTTACCGTCATGCAGATGACCGGAATCAGTTTGAATTTTCTTTCAATGTTCTCACTGCTTTTATCATTAGGGTTGCTCGTCGATGACACGATTGTCGTCATATCCGCGATGACACAGTACCATCGGACCGGCAAATTTACACCCCTTCAAACGGGGCTCCTGGTCTGGCGGGATTTTGTCGTTGCCGTCTTTACGACAACTATCACAACTGTTTGGGCGTTTCTACCGCTTCTTCTCTCAACAGGTATCATCGGCGAATTCATTAAATCGATTCCAATCGTCGTCTCAACAACTCTTCTCGCCTCATTTGCCGTTGCGATGTTTCTCACCATGCCGTTTATTATCATTATTCTCCGTCCGAATGTTCCATACCGTGTGGTTATCCTCCTTCGTGTACTGTTTTTCCTACTTCTCGTTGGTGTATTCTTTGCCGTCGCTCCAAAAGGACCGATTCTTATCCTTGAGATTGCCGCGTTTGTTCTCTTTATGATTGTGACAAGTACTATTCGAATGCAACTCGTCAGGAAAACGAAAGAATACTATGTCCAGCAGACACGAAAAAGCAAGCAAATCCGGCAGGCACCAAAGTACCTCTCAGACGGTATTGTACATTTTAGCCGCATCGAGAATAAATATAGGAGCATCCTTGACCGGATTCTCAGTAGTAAGGCAAACAGACGGAAAGCAATTGCCATGGTCCTGATTTTCTCTGTTTTCTCGTATTTGCTTCTCCCGCTTGGTTTTGTCAAAAACGAGTTCTTCCCAAAATCAGATAATGACTTTATCTACGTCGGCTTGGAGCTTCCCGCAGGAACGAATCTAACCGAGTCGGACAAGGAAGGGAAAAAAGTGCTCACCGAGCTTGCACGCGTGCCAAATCTTGAATTCGCAACAGCGGAGCTGGGACGGACAATAAGCCAGGAAAGTGGCGGAAGTGCGGGAAGCGAAAGTAATAATGTCCTCTTTACGATGAAACTATTGGAGAAACGGTCCAAATCATCAATCGATATTGCCCAAGACATCAGAAATGCCTATGCGGATTACAGTATCGGAAAACTGAACGTCATTGAAATTTCAGGCGGCCCGCCCGCAGGAGCAGATGTCCAGGTGAATTTGTTCGGGGATGACCTCCAGACCCTTGATAGCTATGCAAATAAAACGCAGGAATTTTTGAAGACGCAGCAAGGCGTGACTAATATTGATAAATCGATAAAACCGGGAACAAGCAAGCTGGTGTTTGTTCCGGACAAGCAAAAACTGGCGAGTAACGGCTTGACGCAGGATGCGCTTGGTTTCTGGCTCAGGTTTTATGCAAGCGGATTCTCCCCAGACACAGTAAAGCTTGCAACGGATGCAAACATCGAAAAAGACGTCACACTCCGCATGAGCAAAGCAACAGCATATCCAGAATCATTACATAGCATTACGATTCCGACGAGAGACAAGCCGGTCCAGCTTATGTCCTTAGGGACAGTACATCTTGCTCCGAATCCGACACTTATCACCCGGGAAGACGGGAAGAGGACAATCGCGGTAACAGCAGGTGTTACAGGTGGCAATTCGGTGAGTGAAGTGAACCAAAAGCTTACAGACTTTGTCAATACAAATCTTGCGCTACCGCAAGGATATACGTGGAGGACAGGAGGAGTAAACGAGGAAAATCAAAACTCGGTCAACTCAATTCTCCAAGCCATGTTACTTTCTTTTCTTCTTATTGTCTTAACGATGGTGCTGCAGTTCTCATCGTTCAGAAAAGCACTCATCGTCATGTTGGTTATCCCGCTTTCCATATCCGGAGTCTTCATCCTTTTTGCGCTGACGAGGACGCCTCTCTCTTTCCCGGCCCTGATTGGCGTACTTGCACTCTTCGGAATCGTCGTGAAGAATGCAATTCTTGTTGTTGATAAAATCAAGAAAAACATCGACCATGGCATGGAATTTAAACATGCGATTATTGATGGCTCGGGAAGCAGGATTGAAGCGATTTCGCTTACCTCTGTTGGTACAATAGTCGGTCTTATTCCAATCACCCTCTCTGATCCTCTGTGGCGAGGCTTGGGTGGTGCTATCATCGCAGGACTGGCATTCTCAGGGTCAATCATGCTCTTCTTCATACCGATTGTCTATTACTATTTGTTCCACGCATCAGAAGGCCGTAGACAATCTTAACCATATCCTATAGTTGCTATTAGCCTCGTTTTTTGCTATACTTACTGATTATGGAAACACTCGACCTCAGTTTTGAACATATTCTCTACAATCACGAAGAAGCAAAAATGCCCAAATGGAAGTTTGAGGAGAAACTCAGCGATGAAAAATATGAGCTTTCGCAACCAGCTCGAATATATGATCGGAATTATTTTCTGTACCATGGTTTTACCCCTAAAACAATTCACTTTAACGGAAAACCAAGCGTTGAATACTTATGCAAGGGAGATGACGGAATCTTGCTGGATGAAAACCAGAGAATTATTGAACATAGAATAGGAAAAGAACACCCTATCTTTGGCAATGATCATATCATTGAGTATGAGTATGATGAAGATGGCTATCTTGCCAGGGAAGAAGAAAGGCAGGCGGGATTTGGTGGTCTGAGATACGAGACGCGATATGTATACACATACGATATGTACGGATTTAAAGAGCTGGATAAAATGATTATGCAACCGTTTTCGAGCGGACCAATGAATACAAGAGGCCTTGATAAAGGTCTACCGCAAGTCATAGATTTTTCAGATGTAAAACCTACGATACATCTAACTCAATGGGAAAGAGATACTTTCGCCCTCTAACCTGTATACTATTTTCTCCCAATACCACATCATAAAATATCATTTTTCGTGCAAAAAATTCGTGAAAAAAAACTGAGTGATTTTGTATATAGTTTGACATTTTTGATAATATTGACAGCTCTTCTGTTCCCTCTGTTACTATCTATCTGGATAATTTAGTTGCTTACCGCAAACGGAAGCACCTGACAGCACAATCGAACTGCCCGAAGATTTACTGACAGGTCCTATTCTCAGAAGTGCATTTTATTTTTTTTGTTGTTTTTATTGTTCAAAAGTATT
>JACQKR010000044.1 GCA_016204425.1 Candidatus Levyibacteriota bacterium | reverse complement strand
GTAAACATAAGCATTAAAAAACCCCGATTTCTCGGGGTGCAAAACTCCACATAAACAATATGCAGACTTTCCCTTCTTTCAGCCCGACTATACGGTCGACGCTGGGATATACCAGACTCGTGCCCAACACGTTGGTCAGACTCGTGGGTTTAGAACGTTAAAGCGAAGCTTTTTACGTTCCTATACCACCGATTAGGATTTCCACCTTGCCCCGAAGGAATGTGCGTTAATTGTACCATAAAAATTCCAGGATTTCTTAAGATTTAATTTTATGCATGCGGTAGCAAAAATGGATGTTTGATTGATAAATCAAGCTGGAATCTGCGGATAATGGCACTTCTTCCACTTTTTACCTGATCCGCATGGGCACGGGTCGTTCCGGCCAAGCTTTTTATGTTCTCCACTCTCCGTTTTCGCAATCACTTTTTCACTTTTTGCAGGCGTTGCACTGGTGCTTACTTCGCTTGCCAGCGCATTGGTGTGAATGTGGACATGCGGCTGAGATGCCGGGGACTCCTGACCCGGAACGTTCGCTTGGTGTTCAACATGAATTTTGTATATTCTGTGGACAATTTCATCGTCAATTCCAAAAATAAGCTGCTCAAACATTCTGAATCCTTCATTTTTATATTCAACAAGCGGATCTTTTTGCGCATACCCACGAAGACCGATTCCCTGCCGCAAGTTATCAATGGCATCCAAATGATCCATCCATAAATTATCAATAACAGAAAGGGTGACGAATCGCTCAATTCGTGTCGCAAGCGGCTCGCCGAACTGTTCAGCACGCTTCCTATACAGGTCTTTTGCTAATGATACGAGAAACTCCGTCTTCTCCTCGAAGCTATGTTGCTGCTCAAGCTGTCCCACGAGCTGTTTCTGCGATGCTTCATCAAATGGAATGATTGTCACGAATTCTTGAATCATTCGTTCATTCTCGGAAATCGCATCGTCATGTACGACGTTTCCTGAGACACTGATAACGATTGCCGCAATGACTTTTTCGATCCTCTCAAGAATATCAGTCCTCAGTGATTGTTCCTTTCCATCGGAGGACTCAAGCAATTTCCGGCGCATTCCATAAATAATTTCCCGCTGCTTGTTGAGTACATCATCATACTCAACTAAGTGCTTTCTGATATCAAAATTAAAGCCTTCAACTTTCACCTGCGCATTCTCGATCGCTTTTGAAACAAGTGAATGCTCAAGCGGAACATCCTCGGGCATATTAAATCTCGTCATAATCCCTGCAATCTTGTCTCCTCCGAACAACCGCATGATGTCATCATCAAGCGCGACGAAGAACCTCGATGCACCCGGGTCTCCTTGACGGCCCGAGCGGCCTCGAAGCTGATTATCAATTCTGCGTGATTCATGGCGTTCGGTTCCGATGACGTATAGCCCACCCTGCTCAATGACCGTATCATGCGCTTTCTGCCATTTTTTATATGCTGAAGAGTCCTTGTCGGGCTGACCATCAACAAGCTTAGGCTGTTCACCACCGAGAATGATATCGACACCTCGTCCTGCCATATTTGTTGCGACTGTAACAGCGTCTTTCTCTCCTGCTTTTGCGATAATCTGTGCCTCCCGCACATGATTCTTTGCATTGAGCACTTCGTGTTTAATTCCTTTTCGAGTCAGCAGTTGCGAGATAATTTCATTTTTCTCAATCGATGTTGTTCCAACAAGGACAGGCTGACCTTTTTTGTGTGCTTCCTCAATTTCTTTTGCAACAGCCGAATACTTCGCACGAATGGTCTTATAGACAGCATCCGGAAAATCTTTACGGACGATTGGATTATGTGTTGGAATAACAACAACATCAAGTTTATAAATTTTCTTAAATTCTTCTGCCTCTGTAACTGCGGTACCGGTCATACCGGCAAGCTTTTCGTACATCCTGAAGTAATTCTGAAGGGAAACAGTCGCCAGGGTCTTGGATTCCCGCTGAATCGGAACATTTTCCTTTGCCTCAATTGCCTGATGAATTCCTTCCGAGAGTCGTCTTCCCTCCATCAATCGTCCGGTAAATTCATCAACCAGTATGACCTGATTGTCTTTGACAATATAATCTTTTTCTTTACGAAAGAGTGTTCGGGCCTTCAACGCTGCCTCTAAGTGATATACCGTATCAAAATCTTTTTCATAAATATTGCTTACTCCAAAAAGTTTTTCGATTTTTCCAATCCCGTGGTCTGTCAGATGAGCCGTGCGAAGCTTCTCGTCGATCTTGTAGTCAACATCAGGCGATAACTTATCAACAAGCTGTGCATATTCATAGTATCTGCTGGACGGTTCCTCATCCGGTGCTGAGATAATATGCGGTGTTCTCGCTTCATCAATCAGGACTGAATCCACCTCGTCAACGATCGCATAGTAAAAATCTCGTTGCACAGTATGCTCCAAATCCTGTGCCATATTGTCTCGAAGATAATCAAAACCGAATTCCGAGTTGATCCCGTACACAACATCCTGCTTATATGCTTCACTTCTACTTATTTGCTTTAAATGTTGGATCCGATAATCTGTCGCATTCTTATCAACATATTCAGGATCGAAGATGAATGACTTGTCATTGATCATTGATGAAACGGAGATACCTAAGAGGTGAAAGATCGGCCCCATCCATCCCGCATCACGCCGGGCAAGATAGTCATTGACCGTAACGAGGTGAACACTTCGCCCGGTCAAACTGTTAAGATAAAGAGCGGGAACTGCTGAAAGCGTTTTTCCTTCTCCTGTTTTTTGTTCCGCAATATTTCCTTCAGAAAGCACTGTGGCCGCCATCAGCTGTACGTCAAAATGACGAAGTCCTGTTGTCCGACGAGCTGCTTCGCGGACAAGCGCAAATGCTTCCGGGAGCAGAAGCTGCAACGATTCACCGTTTTTAACCCGCTCTCTGAATTCTGCCGTTTTTTTCGCAAAATCCGCATCCTTGAACTTTTTTACTTTTCCCTCAAGCGCATTGATTTCAACGATAATAGGCTGGAGACGATTGATGTCTGCGTCATTCGAATTGAAAAACCTACTGAGGAGAGATAACATAATCCTACTATTTTACCATATTTGAACTCTGCCTGCCGGCAGGTTCGGATAAAAACCCCCTACGGGTTTAGGGCAGGGGGTTCACCAACTGATCAATTGGTAATCCGCCAGCTGGCGGATTTAAGCCAATTTATCTTTTCTTTGCTTTCTTCTTTTTCTTTGCGGCCATGCGACTCACCTCCTTCTCTCTGCAGTGTTTGAAATAATTGCAGATCACATCAATAGTAAAAACATTTCTACAAGTTTGTCAAGAAATATCACTTGCTTCAAATAGTCATTTTTATATTGTCAGTACGGCAAAAATCACACAGCAGTATTATTACT
>JACQKR010000043.1 GCA_016204425.1 Candidatus Levyibacteriota bacterium | reverse complement strand
TAATATACTAGTATATTAGTAATATTATTCTAACCCGGTCTTAGACTTGACAAACAAAGCGTAATCTACGATTATAAATGGAGAACATTATGGATCCAAAAGCGTTTCCTGCCAGCCTTGATCCAAAGCTCAAAGAGACATACGAGCGCGTAATGGGCGTGAATGTCAAACCACAAGCAGGCGCTTCCCCGCCACCACCAAGCCCGCAAACACCAGCGGCACCAGGTGTTGCCCCATCCGCTCAGACAGGCCAACAGCAAGACCCGGCGGCACAAATGACCGCTACACCTCCTCCAGACTTTATGGATACCGCAAAGCAATCACAGTCCAGCGTTGCCGAACCGCAAGCGCAACAGCCGAGCATTATCTTGCCTGTTCCCCCTCCATCTACGACATCTGCGCCTCCGGCTCTACAGCCTCAGCCACTCCTGCCCAATTCACCACTTTCTACGACTCCTGTTTTGCCGAGCCAACCACAAGAAGCGGCAATCGCCGGCATGACAGCACCTGCTGCCACGACACAGGTGAATATTACGACACAACAGCTTCCTGCAGAGCAACCGCAATCTGTCCCGAAGAAGAAAAAAAGTGGCCTTGTGAAAACGCTCCTGCTTTTTTTGGGGTTTGTGGCTTTTTTCCTCGTCTACGCACTCGTGTGGGTAAAGGTTTTCAACTTGACGCTTCCGTTCCCGCTACCCTTTTAGCTTCGATAACGCTTTGCTATCAAAATCCTTTATCGCTTGACTCACTTTCGTAATCGCTGCATCGACTGAAAGAAGCTCTGCTCTTTCCTCATTTCGCACTTTCATCTCCACGTTATCTCCTGTTTTACTACTAATAACCAAACGGAATGGAATACCAATCAAATCAGCATCAGCAAATTTCTGTCCAGCGGCAAAATCTTCCCTATCGTCAAATAAAACCTCAACTCCTGCTTCAACAAATCGCTTATAAACTTCTTTCGCTTTCGTCTTGATTCCTGATTCTTGATTCGTTATTCCAACTAAATGAACGTGAAACGGCGCAACAGACAGCGGCCAGAGTATCCCCCGATCGTCATGTGAAATTTCAACAAGTGTTCCCATGACTCTTGTCGGCCCGATACCATAACTTGCCAGCCAAATCGGTTTTTGCTGTCCATCCCGATCGGTGAAGAATGCTTTCATTTTCTCAGAGTACATCGTACCGAGAGGAAATATATTGCCGACCTCGATCGATTTATGCGTACGCAAATCTGGTTTTTTATGATCCTCATCCGTCATAACTTCTTTGTTCTTGGCAAATTTCCAATCTTTTGAAAGATATATCGTATCTTCCCCTGTTTCACAAACCGCTTGGAATTCATGGGTATGCTCACTTGTAAAGACTCCGCCGGATGCTTCCGTGATAACAGGTTCAAAGCCTATCCGTACAAATGCACGCATATACGCATCTGCGACTTGCCAATAATATTCCATCATATCTTCTTTTGACACATGCGCACTGTACAGATCTTTCATCATAAACTCCCGACCGCGCAATATCCCTGATTTTGCCCGCAGCTCGTTTCGAAACTTTGTTGAGAAATGATACATCTTCACCGGAAAATCCTTATAGCTTGTCGTGTGTTTGCGGATAAGATCCATGACAATTTCCTCATGGGTGAAAGAAAGCGCATACTCTTTCTCGTTTTTCTCAAACTGATACATCACTTCTTTTGCGGAATCCCACCTTCCCGTCTCGTTCCAAACATCTTTCGGATGCAAAAGCGGCATGAGGATTTCCTGTGCTCCTATCATGTTCATCTCTTCACGGATAATAGAATTTATTTTTGAAACGACCCGGTGACCCAATGGCAAAAGCGTGTATGAACCCGCCATGAGCTTATCGATAAACCCACCCTTCATGAGGTATTTTGCATTGATAGAAACCTCGTCTTTCGGGTCTGTCTTAACTGTTTTGGCGAAAAGTTCGGAGTATTTCATAAAAATTTTCTTTTTGAACTATTAGCTATATGCCATTCGCTATTAGCTAATCGTGGCTCTAGTATACCATGAAGCGGCACTTTTTGCGTACAAATTATTGTCAAAATATCATAGGGGCGGCAGTCACAAATCTTAAGAGATTTGAAATAGATGGGGTTATGATTGCTGAAGTACCGATGAATAATATTTTCCGCAACGGAACCTAGATTATGCGACGAATTGCTGATCTTGCGCATGTCCAAAACGACCTCCATGAAGCGCACTATAGGTAACCTCACGTAAATGATCTATCACCGCAGGATCAGATGTGATCTCTCCATTAACAATCACAGGTATAACTGATGATCTTGTTTGTCGATTAAAATCAAAAACTCCCTTTTCGTTACTGGTAACATTTTGACTAATCTTTGCAACAGGTTGCATAATGCGCTTATCTGTATTATGTTGACCGAGAAGATTCGCATGAAGAGCAGATATATCTGATTCAGAATTGTAAGGCTCATTTGGACCAACAAAATTTGATATTCCTATAAATACATTACCATCTACACCTCTTGTAACCGTACCGATTGCAATTCTGCCATATGCATTTTTCCATTCTCCTGCCTCGTCATTATAGACTGTTCCGGCATTATACGTTAACCCCGAACTTACGACAACATCCAGCGAGCGGCGAGATTGTTGACCGGTTACTTCTACAGCGTTAACACGGTTTTCTTCAAGCACACCTTTTCCACCGAGATGTTCCCTGTTTATTTCCTGAAGCATCTGCGCAGTATCTATCAAAGTGAGCACTTCCTTTCCTTGGCGACTCATCATCTCGATCCATTCTCTTGCTCCTACCCATGATCGCACATCAGGGTATACTGCCGCAATCACAGCATCAATATCTGAAGTTACTGCTACGGGACCATTATTATCTCCATCATCTATAGCAGAGGCAGCCTGTCCGGTTTCGGTTGCTCCAAATTGATCGCCAAGAGATAATTGCTTTGGACGTCCAACCTCTGTTACTACAGTCATAATCTAATCTTCTCCTTAAGCTTCTAATAATAGCAGTAAATTGCTGGAAATCAAGTATAACAGTTACAAAAGATTTGTGAGGAATTTACTTATTTTTCTTATTCTGAGTCTTAAATAAACTGCTCGCACTTGTATCATAAGCAAATACAGGAGAGTCACTTGACAGAATCCTGATAAATTTATTTTTTACTTTTCTTTGTTTCATGGCCGCCGAATTCGAGACGAAGTAATGAGATGAGCTTTGCAGCTGTTGATCTCTGAATTTTCTCATCCTTCTCCGACTGCATCCGAAAATCATATGACGATTCTATTATGCCGATTGGAAGATCTGCTTTTTTTGCTTCCTCAATCGTCCACGCCGTCTCACCCGATGCGCTGCCGATGACTCCATCAGTCTCTGAAAGGTCAGGATCTTTTTTTAGCGCATCCACTGTACGATCCATCATAAATCCTGAGATAAGTGTGCCTTTTTGGTAGGTTCTGGCAACCTTTTCCAGATCGAAGGCATAATCAGCCTCTTGCAAAACGCCGAATCCTTCACCAATTGCCTGCATATAGCCATACTCAATCGCGTTATGCACCATTTTTACATAGTGTCCAGCGCCTCCCGCTCCAAAATAATCATGAGCGCCACCGGGTTTTGCCAGTGAATCAAACAATGGCTTTATTTCATCGTATGCCGATCTATCGCCGCCAACCATCAGCGGATACCCTTGTGTCGCCGCAACAACACCCCCGCTGACACCAATGCCTAAGAATCGAACTCCTCGTCTCTGTGCTTCTTGAGAACGCCGCTCTGTATCTTTATAGAATGCATTACCTCCATCAATAACAACATCTCCTGCCTCAATATATTGAACAACTTCTTGAAAAACCGTCTCAGTCGCCTCTCCCGCTGTTACCATCAACCAAACAACTCGAGGTTTTGGTAACTCTTGGACTAATTTTTCAATCGTTTCTGCAACTTTTAACTTTTGAGCTGTCCGCTTCGCCAAAGCTCCAGCGCCTAGCGTCGACTCTGGAGCGAGGCGAGTATTTTTGAATTTTGACCCCGATTCAATCGGGGTTGAATTTTGCCCGCTTCGCCGCGAGGCGAGTATTTTGAGTTGAAGCTCCTGAATAGGAGCGCCTGAGCGGTTCCACACGACAACTTCATGACCCTCCTGCAAGAGTTTTTCTACCATTCGGGTGCCCATTTTACCTAAACCAATCAAGCCCAGTTTCATAATTTAACTATAAATAAAATACTACTTATTCTGCAATTGCAATATACACCTAAAGTATAGCACTATGTAGTATTATACTTTAGAATGTATAAGATTCTCTATTCTCTTATGGAGTTCACTTTTCCTTTCAAGGTTTTGTAAAATACTTTGTATTCGATCTTTCTGTTTTTTATTCGCGCTTTTGACTATTTCCTCAAGAAGCAGTTCTGGCCAGAAATATAAAGAATATCTACGCTTAAATCTATCCCAGTCAGAACGTTCTTCCCATGATGAGTTGGTAGTTTGTGGTAATTTTTCAATTATTTTTCTGAACCCATCACCACGTTCAGCAAGCCATGCAGCAATTTTTGCAACTGTACCATGACTAACGTGCAGATTCTGTTCAATCTCTTCATAAGTCATGCCAGAAAGTAACAGTTTTGCAATCCTCAGCCGCTTTGCAAGTATCTGTAACTCACTTTTTGTTAATAAATCTTGAAGAAATAATGCCGCATCAGTAACATTTTGTGCCTGGACAAGCGCGTGAACAAGATCGAAAACCATTGCATCTTGTTCACGCTTTGAAAGCTTATCAACTCTTCGCATAGTAAAAATATTTCTTTCCTAAAGTATACTACTACATAGTAG
>JACQKR010000039.1 GCA_016204425.1 Candidatus Levyibacteriota bacterium | reverse complement strand
TATCAATACATCACTACAAAGAAGATATTACAGCAGATAAACTATTAAAAATAGTTGAACAATTAAACAATGATAGCAGTGTTCATGGTATTATTGTGCAACAACCACTACCCGCTCACATAGATACCTACAAAATCGTTGCGGCAACAGATCCGAAAAAAGATGTCGACGGGTTCCATGAAAAATCTCCCTTTGCTCCACCAATCGCTGCAGCGGTTTTGGAAGTCTTACATAATATTTATTCTTCGAGTGAGGGAGTAAGACGACCGAATCGAGAAGTTCTCGACTCTCCCGCGAAGCGGGATCGCTCGAACAATAATGATTTTAATACATGGCTTAAGAGAAAAACACTTGTCATCATAGGAAAAGGGGGGACAGGAGGCAAGCCAATTCGGGAAGCAATTGAGAATCGGAGAGCATCTGTTACGGTCATAGACAGCAAAACAGAACACCCGGCATCACTCCTTAAGGAAGCTGATATTGTCATTTCGTGCGTGGGAAGACCAAGCCCTGTCAATTTTGCAGATTTGAAAAAGGATGCAATACTTATCGGTGTCGGCATGTATCGGGGAGAGGATGGCAAGCTCCATGCTGATTATGACGAGAAAACCATTCAAGATACAGCTGCATATTACACGCCTGTCCCGGGCGGCATCGGCCCTGTCAACGTCGCAATGCTCCTAAAAAATGCCGTAGATGCTGCAAAAGAAGCTTGACAGAACAAGCAAATCATATATAGTTGCCATATGAGTGCACAAATAGCGGAGACAGGTCGCCAACACCTCATTTACACAATTTTCCCTGACCAAGCAACTGACTTCGTTGGCATTACCCCTCTCTTTACTGACCAAACAAACAATATTGTCGGTATTTCATTCGTACCAGGCTCAGAAGCCGGAACACCAACGGTGCATATGGAATACGGTTTCAACGATGACAATGAAATTGTCGCATACCGGTTGCGCGTTTCCGAGGAGACACTCATTTATCAGAGAAGAGAAACGCAGAGCGGAGTACCATATGGAGTATTTTATGGATTCGATCATCCCTTCGGAGACGAAGGGTCTTTTGAACTCGAAATCTCTTTCGGGCCGGCTGTTGCAGGAAAATTCGAAGATCCTGAAGACGCGTTCGGAGGAGTGCGATATTTTGCAGATCCGCCTGCGATAAAAGAAGTAATCGCCGGTAAAGTATTTGCGCCGGATAGCGATAGAGAATCGAATGTCTTTCTCATCGGTCGCGAAGATCCAGCTATTGAAGTACAACCAATGCAGTGGAAAAGTAAGTTACTTCCTGGAAAAAGCGAAAAGGGATGGTTGTATTTAGCAAAAAACGAAGGCACCGCTCTCTCCTTTCGACTTCAAGATCCACACACACTCGTTATTAAAACAATTGTCGTACCATTTGAGTTTGATAGAGAAAAAGTGGCACAAGTAGCGTTTTCCGAAACGGAATTTGACCAAGAAACAGGTATGGCAAGTGCGCAATGGAGACAATTAGAATCTATCCTTAATGTGCAACTAGAATATTTTAACGCAAATTACTCTTTGAGTGAATATAGGAACCCTATACCAAATCAAGATATTGTTATCAAGATAACAAATAAACCGCCCGATCCGGAAGTCGCCCCTCCTTCTGATACCCTTATAAAGGAAGAATCTACGTAATAACTATTGACAATACAGCATTTATTTTGTAGAGTGTAATCCCAGAGACACGCGATCCCGAAAGGATCAAGGACTCTGGATTTTTTATGCCAACTGCGACTTCAGGCAACATAGACAGTAACTTCAAAGGAAAAGACATCCTCTCTCTCAATCAGTTCGATCAAAAAAGCCTACAAACCCTCTTCAATGTGACAGTAGAAATGGCAGATATAGCAAAAAATGCCAAACCGTCAGATATTCTCAAAGGAAACATCGTAACGCTCATGTTCTATGAGCCATCAAGTAGAACCTTCGGTTCGTTTGGCGCAGCGATTAAACAATTGGGCGGACAAACAATTGATATTTTGGATCCTGTTCATTTCTCCTCCGTCGCAAAAGGGGAGACATTGGAGGATACGATTCGAGTATTTGAAGCATATTGCGATGCGATCGTCATACGACATCCGGAAGTAGGGGCCGCCAAACGCGCAGCTGAAGCGGCAGATTTTGTTCCGATTCTCAATGCCGGAGACGGCATAGGAGAGCACCCGACACAAGCCCTTCTTGACCTATACACAATTTACGAAAAATTCGGCAGGCTTGACGGGCTAACAGGCGTTCTAACAGGTGACATTCTCAATGGCCGGACAGTTCATTCACTTATTCTCGGCCTGTCACTCTATAAAAATAACACAATGTACGTACTGTCTCCGAAAGAGCTCCGATTGAAAGCATCAGATCTTGCATTTTATAAGAAACGGGGAATAAAGCTTATTGAAATTGATAGCGAGGAAGAAATCCCGCCGGATGCAAACTTCTGGTACTGGACGCGTGTTCAAAAGGAACGGTTTAAAGATCTTTCAGAATATGAAAAAGTAAAACACCGCTTTGTGCTGACGACAGACTTGATAAAAAAGAAAGGCAATGATGGCATGATTCTCATGCACCCTCTGCCTCGAGTAGGTGAGATAGAGTTAAGTGTCGACAAAGATAAACGAGCCGTCTATCTTCGTACTGAAGTGAGAAACGGCATGTATATCCGCATGGCGCTTATCGCGATGATTCTAGGAAAGATAT
>JACQKR010000035.1 GCA_016204425.1 Candidatus Levyibacteriota bacterium | reverse complement strand
CTTTATATACTTCTTAATATCTTCTCAAGCCTGTTGGGATAGAGGAAACGCTAGACCAAAAATTGATAAAGGTTCTGTGGGAAATGTCAAGAGTTTGATTTTTACCTCAGCATTACATACAATTTCCCACTATGGCAATGGAACGGGTTGGGTCGTCGATAGCCGAGGAATTGACTGGATTAGCCTTTGGGGATTATAGCGATGTTCGGCTAGCCAAATTTAAGAGGGTACAAAATCATGTCGTGCTTACAAATCCGAACGTGGTACACCCTCAGCTTCAGTTTGCGGAGAATCAACCAACCGACGCTGCCTTTTTTGTTCATTCACCGGCCGATGCTGCTCATGCCGATGAAGCAGTCGTCTATCTTGAAATTTGGCCGGAAAATCACCATAGATCAGCCCTTCTTGAGCGGATTCCATTCACCGATGAGCTTGGTATTCGTTATAGAGACATTGACTACAAGGGAGTTGGAGACATTGATATTGATAGGCAAACAAAGAAAGTTGTGATCTTAACTCCGGGATTATTGTATTGGCAAGATGGAGATCTCGTACGCGAGAGGAAAGGCTTGTTAAGCAAGAAAGACGCAATGCATGATTACGGAAAAACAGAAGAGCTGGCACGTCTTGGGATTCGAACTGCCCGGACGCTTGCGATTATCCTACTTGATGAGCTGATAATAGACGGGAATACAGTCTCACTTGCTGATGCGATTGAAGCTGGTATTCTCGATGGAGAATTTAATCCGGTTATTCAGGTTCGTGCCTTTGCCACGAAAGCACGGATACGAGATCTGATCAGTAAAGACAGGGTAAAAATGCTACGATTCAGAGAAGATCCGATCAGAAATGTTTTATTTGAAGATGCAAAGAGTTTAGTGAGTGAAGAGTTGGGGCAGGATGAGATAAGTGATGAAGATTATCTCGTATGGTTTGCTCAGACGCTTGGAAGCAATGTTGGGCTATTGCATAAGGCGGGATATGCGCATCGATTTTTGTATTCTCACAATATAACCCTTGACTGCCGGCTTGTGGATTTTGATAGCATTCGGATTTTAGAAGATGAGAAGCAGCGTGAACATGATCTTAGGACATCTCTTTCGTCCCTTCACGCATTGGCGAAGCTCGTAAAACCTGAACTGCGAGAAGAACTTGAAGCACTATTTTTAGACAACTATTCGGAGGTTACAGGAATCTAAACTTCACATGATATGATTCATGAAAAGTCCAATGATATAATGATCGGGTGATTATTACGAAATCCGAGCCGTTTAGCAAAGAAGAAATTGAAGATCTAAAAGAAGCATACGAAGTATATATAAAAACAGTTATCGATGTCCGGAAGAAAATTTGCTCAGCTGGGGCAGGGATGCATTACCACTCGGAGCAGGCTCTTTTAGATAAGGGATCAAAGCAGGCGGACATCTGGGGAGGCGGGATAGATCTTGAGACAAAGATGATCACCTTTAACTCATTTATCAATGTACGTCCATCCCAGGCAAACACGAGTAATGAAATTCAAGATCCACAGATCAGGCAGGTTTTTGAGAAGCTGACGAAACATTTTTTCAAAGCACTCTATGAGTAATAAGCAACTTCTTGAAGCACTCTCCCAAGACCTCTACCGTGTCGCAATCGGACTCCATTCGGGTTCGACAAAGATGGCAGAGAGGTTTTCAAAAGAAATACTGGATCGAAAAGAAGAGCTTGAACTCGAGACGCTTAAGCCCTATATCCGAAAGATTATCACAAATTTACCACAAACACTCTCCCAACAAGATTCAAAAAAGGCCGCTGAAGATGCGCTCGTCTATAGTATACTTCTCCAAAATTATTCTCTGAGCGCGTCGTTTAAAAATACATAATGCAGATATTTGTCAGCGCTAAGACACGGAGCAAGAAATCATCGGTGAAGCAGAATGACCCGACACACTTCGTCGTCGCAGTTTCGGAAGTCCCGATTGGCGGGAGGGCAAATGACGCAATCATTGAAGCACTGGCAAAATATTTATCGATCAAAAAATCAGAAGTTTTCATCATCAAAGGTGAGACGAGCACGAAAAAAATACTTTCTGTTGCTGTTGCAGAAGAAACGCTTAACGAAAAATTCCTTTCCCAAACACCTCAGGGAAAGTTAGCATCTCCCATGATTGGAAAGTAGATTTAAATAGTTTGCCTAATCAGTTACGAACAAATGCGATATATTAAAATGAACTATTTAGGTTGCGGTGGCCAATAAACATTTCCAGAAACTCCATAAATTGGTAGTTCTACATTTGCTTCTTCACATATTTTCCTGGAACATAATTTGACTAAACCCCCGAACGATTACTTGGATGAGCTGCATCATCTTCCTCATTATTACAGAGATAACAGGTAAAATTCAATAAATGATTTATTAGCTGAAGACAGATTTCGGTGATGTAATCTTTTGTGATTTGCTGTTAGCTTGACAGGGCATCACTGTTTGAGTCCGGCAATTTGACACAGTCCTATAGCTGATGTATACTCACCTTCAATTTTATGGACGGAGCACCAACACAAGCTTCTCAAGGCGGAGACGATATTTTTACCGCACAGCCTACACCAAGAGAGATTCCTATCAATCAAGGAGGCTATGGTCTTCTTAAGAAGTCTCCGGGCAATCGATTTCTAACAGAAGTTTTTGATCGTGAAGTCACCAGTTTCCCATTTACTCTTTTCGGATACAGAAATGTCGCACTCGATGAAAGTGAACTTGCAAGGTTACGGCCACACCTTGCCGAGCAAGCAAAGGGTCAGTATATCCCTGCGCTTCAGCGAACAGGAAATCCAAATGATATAGTTACAATCGACGTTCTCCAGCTGACCGATGCAGAAGTCGAAGGATGGAGCAGGTTCAATTTTGACACAAGCTTTGATCGAGACGGTGGATACGGTGGGGGTTTTTATGACTATGAGGTCATTGATATTATTAGTCCCCGATGGGAACGCATGAGACTTCGTCTGGATATAGTACCGGAAGGATATGGAGAGGAGATCGATGAAGCAACGAGAGAAGGTATTGCCGCTGATCCGGAACTAAGAAGTATATTAGCAACAGACCTCCGGGAAAAAGTTGCCGATGTAAGAGAAGAAAGAAAGACGAGGCCACAAACGCCGGAAGGCGCAGCTGTTGATTCCGAATCCGAAATCTCGCATCCTCGGAGAGAACAATTCTAATCCTCGTTGCTTGCTAAACTGAATTAATAGAGTATAATCTTTCCAGTTCAAACTGATTACTATTTGTACATGCCAACGCAACTGGACGCTACAGCTATTTACTTAGCCTCACTATTAACCGCAATTGTTAGCAATTCCGTCCTTGTCATTTTCTTGCTCAGGCGAAGCGAGCGCTCAGTCATCACGATATCGTTTTCTCTTTTTCTTCTGCTTATTGCCGCATGGGGCTTTCCACAGTTTTTTATAAATAGTACTTATTTTTCGATTACCCCTGAGATTTTCGAAATCTTGAACAAAATTTCGGCGCTTGGCTATGTCTTCCTGCCCTCGGTGTTCTTATTATTCTCACTATCTTTTACCGATCATGCGAAGCTCACCAGAAGTATTCTTTTCTGGATCGTTGTCTTTATCCCGTCTGTTATTTTTCTCTTTATTTCCTGGACAACGAATCTGATTGTCGTCCACAGAGTAGAAGATGCGGTAAAAATGCAATGGGGGTATGATCCAATACGAGGACCTCTTTTTTCTGCTTTTCTTTTCTGGTTTGAGGTGATGATGGCCGTCTCTATTGCCTTTTTAATACAAAGATATCGTGCGGAGGAGAATCTTTTGCGGAAAAGACAGGTGTTGCTGGTTCTTATTGCCATTCTTATCCCGTTTCTTTTCGGGTCGGTAACTGATGGATTTTTGCCTATCGCCGGAATCAGTCTTTTTCCATCCGCCGTTCCGCTCACCAGCATTACCGGGGTTTTAATAACGTTTGCTATGTACCGGTATGGGCTTTTCGAGCTAAACCCGATTACGATCCTTTCCAGTATCGGAGACGGCATGATCACTCTTGATAGATTCGAAAACATAACGCATGTGAATAAAGCGGCCGAGGAGATGCTGGGAATTCACCACAGCGAGCTTCTTGGAAAATCAATCGATGATGTGCCGCATCTTCTCCCGTCAAGAAAAGAGCAAAAGCTTGATCGGCATATTGTCAGAGCGCTTCAGGATGGAAAGCGCTACCAAAGCGAGAATTATGCAGTACAGAAAGGAAGGAAGAAACGTTTGCCTATCTCTCTGACAGTGAGTCCTGTTTTCTCAGGAACAAATATTATGGGTGCGACAGTAATCATGCGGGATATAACACGCGAAAAAGTTCTGGAGCGGAATAAAGACGATTTTATCAGCTACATTTCTCATGAGCTGAAAACGCCTATTACCAGTATCAAAGTGTACAATCAGATGCTGGGTCGGGCACTTGCTGAATACGAGGATAAGCAGCTTCAGCGAATTAGCAAAAAGCTTGATCATCAAATCAACCGGCTGTCGAGTCTTTTAAATAGTTTTCTGGAATTATCAAGACTGCAGAGCGGGAAAATACGCCTGACACTTGAGGCATTTGACATCGAGGCGGTTATAAAAAATGTGATTGATAATCTTCAGACACACGCAAACAATCACAAAATTATTCTTGAGGGAAAGCTGATGGGAAAAGTCGTTGCCGACCGGGATAAAGTCGAGGAGGTGTTGATAAATCTTATTAACAACGCAATAAAATATTCACCGAATGCCGACCGGATCATTGTAAAGCTGTCCAAACAAGGAAAACGGGCGATTATAGGAGTTCGCGATTTCGGAGTCGGTATTCCGAAAGAATATCAAAAAAAGATTTTCACCCGATTTTTTCAGGTACACGATCAAGCACCCCAGAAAGAATCGGGAATGGGAATGGGTCTTTATATCGCAAGTGAAATCATCAGGCAACATAACGGACGGATATGGGTCGAGAGCAGTAAGGGGAGGGGATCAACCTTTTATTTCACCTTACCGCTGAAGTAGGTTTTGCGGGTCCTGTCCCGGGCTCCCTCTCAATATGCTCGTTCGGAGTGAAGCAAGCTTCAACGAACTGCGCGCCTTGAGACTCTTCCGCCCGTGCCACCCGCCCTAGCATTGTTTTAATATTGTAGTTTAGAGTTCAAATATTATTACGTTGGGTTTTGGACATTGTCCCGTATGCGATAAAACATATTTGACCGGCTTTGATAGACCCGCATTCTGCCGTTTGCCTCAGGGATTTTCCATGTGTAGATATGTTTATTAAGGTCAATATGTTTTTCAGGGATCGGCTTGAGAAAAATGCCTGTATAGTTTCCATCCGGACTCCGCTCAGGTGCCGTGCTGTCCAAAAGATGCCATTTTCCTTCAATCCGGACAAGGTTGTTTGCATGCGGCTCCATCTGCTCTGAGAAATTCACGTCTGATTTCAAAAGCCTGCCAGTGATGCCGAATCCCTGAAGCAATACTTGTGTGACGAGTGCATGATGCCGGCAGACTGATAATTTTTGGTCAATAATATCATCGACTCGTACCGACCGGTTTTGCATAACTGGTGCGCCTCCATAATTGTATGGCATGTTGCTGAAGACTTCGCGTGCGACTTTTTGGGTGACATATTTTTTCCATTGCTCACTCGTGATTCCTCTGGGTACTTCTTCGGTGAAGATCTCGTGGAAAAGTAGGCGGTATTTTGCGAAAATTCTCGTTTTGTCGATTCTGATTTTTTCCCGATGACGGAGCCTTGGATCAATAGCTTCCTCTGATCCCATATCGGAGAGTCCATCGGGAATATATTCGGGAACACCATTTTGTACCTGATCGGTACCTGGATAAGACATACGATCCAGGCGTACCTGAAGATTTAGGAATGCATCGGTATAGCGTTTGGCTCGTTCTTTTCGATCTGCAAGCGGCTGTCTGGTATCCTCCATAATTGCAAGCACGTTGTTTCGCGCGTAGGCAAGTCTCGCAAACGGGTCTTTTCGGTATTCATGGGCAAGTGATTGTAGATCGTGCTCGTTCAAGGTTTGCTGAGCGATTCGCGACCCATCCGGTGCCACCCTGTAGTTCGTAACCGTAGTTTTTCCAAGGAGCATGCCGGCGCCGATTGCTCTCTCCTGGAGACTAAGTGTGGGAAATATCGATTGCGGACTGTCTCTTCTTTCTGAAGGACTCATCTCAAGAATATTGTATACTACCCTGATTGATGTTTCAAAATTGTGTATGCCACCTAAGCCCCGCTTGGCGGGGCGGAGAGGTATAGCGCTCAGGAGTTTGTGTGGGTTAAGCCCCCGTTATTGAGAATACGCAAGAGGGGGATAGAGAGACATTCTTAGACCGGACAATACCCGTCAATATAGTACAACGAGTTTATTTTGCAAGATTATTGATTTGAAGGTTCTGGAGTCTCGGCAGTTTTTTTACCTCTAATACGATTAGATAACCATTCTTTTGCTTGAGGACGTGGTATGGGCAATTTGTGTGCGGGAGGAATTGAACCTAAGACTAACAACGTGGCAGCCAATGGAACTCGCGCCGGCGGTCCGTTCCTTCTTGAAGTCACAGCTGGTGATTCTGATGTCGATGGTTCTTGCTCAAGAACAACATTTCCAGCGGCAGGAACCGGTGTCTCAGGGGAAGCTGTTCCCATCGCCAGTGATCCTGCTTGAGTTTCTCCTTGCTGCCCTGATGGTAGTTCATGCGCCATACTTTTCTTATACCCCTTTTTTCATAAAAAAACAAGAACTTGAGAGACGGGTTTTTATTGTTGAATTTTTACTGTTGTGTCGGTATAATCCCCGAATGCCTGAAAAGTGTGGATTTTTTGACCCTAATACCGGGAAATGTCGTTACCGCGGCATGACAGAAGAGGCAATCGGTGTCCAGCTCAAGGCCCTGCGAAGGATGCAGTCAGATGGTGAGCAAGTTCAGGGAGACATTGATCGATATCGTAAAGAAGCAGCTCACGTTCCCTCCGGCACGAGACTCCCTCCACCATACATCGATCCGCTGGATGCTGATCTTTCCTGTTCGTTTGGAGAAGAAAGGACAAAAAGGGGTAAAAATGTTTATCTTTTTAAACCAAAGAATGCTCAAAATTGCGATAGATATCTAGAGATACCTCCAAGAGGCGAAGTTCTTACGGCTCATGAGCTTATATTGCTTGTTCCGGATCTTCCGGCAGCCCCGCAATAGTTTTACGAGTTTTACCGAAAATGGATGCCCGGGTTGATGCTTGGGTCAAAAGACACTTTGGTTTCCTCCTCTGTCAGTTCGTATCGCTCAATTCGGTAGCCGTTTGGCGCTTCGACTGAAGAAATTTTCGGATGCAGCGACATGTCTATATTGACCTGTTTTTCTTTCCAGAATCCGGGAAGCATATACGGATTGTCTTTGGGAGGCGGAGCGATGACAAGATAGGTGATCGGTTTTTTGACAAAAGCTTCAGCGTTTTCTTTTGCGACTTTTTTCTCATAATCCATCGCATATTTTGGCGCGTAGCCGAAAACATCCGGAGAGTAGACAAAATAGCCGAAATCTTTCTCGGGGTAGCTATAAACGATTTTTGCGAAACCTGAGAGAAATTTCCATGACTCCCCGGACTTTCCGATAAGCGTATTTGCATAATCGATGTGCATTAGGGCTCCCTTGAAATTCAGCACATAGATGAGAAAAAAGAGAACAAGAAAAAGCTGCTTGTACTGGGAGGTTATGAAAGATGAAAAGATGAGAAAGACAAAGGGAATCAAAGGAAACGTATAGAAGTAGAGTAGACCATATGGATTGATAAGGCTAATGATGAAGAATCCGACATAGAAATAGAGAAAAAGAGCATAGATTTGCACGTGTTTCTTCTGTTTTATTTGTAAAAAAAGAAATACTGCAAAAGCGATAAAGACGTAGAGACTCCCGTTTTTCAGACCAAACCGAAGAAACTCAACTCCCGACACCATCACGCGAGTGCGATCGATAAATGCAGCTGCCATATCCCGATGCGCTCCTCCTTCCTGGATATGCCGAAGGGCGGATTTCACCATCAGAAATTCATGCCGGATATCAAAGAGAATAAAGGTCGTTAAAGAAAGGAAAATAAGCGCATATGCAAGTAAATGTCGCGCATGAGTTTTGTGCTTCTTAACTGTCTGATAGAGAACATAGAGTAATGAGAGGATGAAAAAAGGAACGCCGATTGCCATCTGGAATTGGATGAGCGCACCTATGAGCAGGATATGGGCAATGAGATACTTATAATTATTGGTCTGTATATAGCGGAGGAAAAAATAAAAAACAGCCGGGATGACAAACATCGCGCCGTGGGGATTGAAAAGTTCATGGCTATGGAACACCATATAAAGTGATGTCATGAGGACGAAAAGGTATGCTGTTTGTGTATCAAATAGTTTTTTGGCGATAAAGAAACAGGAGATAAGAAAAAGACTGGTCAAAAATATCCAGTACCATCCCATAACGACCGGATTACCAAAGCCTAAGACAAAACCCGGATACGTGATGTACATCCATAACGGACCGTGAAATATGCCTGAGACACTAGAGCGGGGGCCAATCAGGACAATTTTCTTCTGGTCCAGCTCTTGTAAGAGTAAAAAATCGCGTCCGATGTCCGCTGAAAAATGGATGTCACCATGAGATACGTACCAGGAAGCCATGAAGAGATTGATAAGGACGAGTACAAGGAAAAGAAGGCTGGTAACGTGTTTTTGAAAAGAGGAACGCATCATGGGTTTTTACCATTGTAACATACGATACCTTCGTAAAAACTATTGAACAAGCAGCGATTGTAAAGTAATGGTTGGGTGGTAGGTATACGAAGACTTCGTTAGTCCGGAAATGTTTGTTATAAATGTTCCTCGCTCTTTCGATCGAAGTGTAAATGTCACTTTTCCCGAACCATTCGTTTTACTAGAATATGTCGTGGCGTTTCCTGAGGGAGTTGTAATAGTTGCTTTCACAGTTGCTGATCCAAGCGGTACGTTTTTTCCTTCATCAAGGACAGTAATCGTTGCGTTAATGCGTCGAGTGCTACGAGAAAGTACCGTATATGACATATTGATATTTGAGACGGTCATAATTTTTGCAATCACAGGAGTAGGCGTTGGAGTTGGTGTATACGTCGGTACAGTTACTATTCCTGAGACTGCTTTATAGGCATTGATACGACCCCATGCCCATAATGATCCTGTACCAGCAATCTGATCAGCAGTTTTCTCAAGCTGTTGACGAACACACGTATTGTTTGAGCAGGATCCTTGCATCCAGATAAGTGCTGCAGTGCCTGCGGCAAACGGCGTTGCCATGGATGTCCCGTTTATTGATTTATATGAGTTATCTTTATACGTAGAGTAGATATTAACCCCTGGCGCTGCGACGTCAACCCATGAACCATATGTTGAGAAACTTGCTTTCGAATCATTACTATCTGTTGCAGCAACGGCAATGACATTTTGGTAGTACCCTGGGTAGCTGGGCTTGCTGTTACCATTATTGCCAGCCGCTGCAATAACCACTGCACCTTTACTCCATGCATCATTGACTGCATTCTCAAGCGTTTGAGAGTATGAGGAGCCGCCGAGGCTCATGCTGATAACGTCCGCACCCTGGTCTGCAGCCCATATAATGCCATTTGCAACCCAGTCATATGTTCCTTCACCATTGTCATTAAGCACCTTGCCATTTAAGAGGACAGTGTTATAGCCAGTTCCTGCAACGCCATTACCATTATTTGTTGCGGCTGCCGCGATGCCAGCAACGTGCGTTCCATGTCCATCAAGATCATCTGCAGTTGCGCTATCAGTGAAATTAAAACTCCCAACAACTTTTCCCGAAAGGTCAGGATGAGATTCCTCAATACCGGTATCGAGAATAGCGATTTTGATCGTTGATCCGCCGGTTGTCACATCCCACGCGCTTGCAGCTGCACTATTCGCTGCGTTAATTTTAAACAAACCCCACTGCTGTGATAGTGATGTATCATTGCTTACTGCAAATTTTGTTACGATAAAGTTTGGTTCTGCATATTCGACATTGGGATCCAAGGCAAATTGTCTGACACTCTCTTCAACTGTTCCAGGCGGCACTTTCACAACCTCAACACGAAGCTTTCCGATTTTGCGAGTAAGTTTTGTCTTAAGTCTATCACGAAGTTTTTCTTTGATGTGTTCAGGGACTGCCACTTTATATTTGACAAGGATTTCATCGGGAGATGAAGCACCTTTGACTGCCTGAAGCGCTGGGGCAGAAAAGATACTTGTTACAAGAATACAGAGGAATACCACAAGAAACAGAAATGCATAGAGGAGTATACGTCTTTTCTTCCGAAGACGAGGCTTCTGTCGGGCAGTTTTTCGTTTCATAGGCAGGATATATAGTAAGGCACATTACGTAGGAATTTGTCAAATTTTCTCAGTTTCTTATCTATTTCTTACTCATCTATCCTCCTTCGCTCCCGGTAGTGCTACGGAAGGATGCCGCATGTAGCGTTGAATGCTCCATAAAATACATCTTGCGGACGAGCTTTATTTTGTTACACTAGAGTTAGGTGCCCGTTAATATCTTAAGCTATGGCAGCAGAAGATTTAGAGCGTGAAGCATATTCAGCCCCTAATCCGAATTTCGATACGGGCCATATAGTTTCTCTTTCTCCGGATCAGCCCCAACAAATCGTCATCGCCATGGGAGGCGGCATGGACAAAACGGGCGAAGTTTTTACATTTCTCAAAGAAAATGGTGATGGCGGAGAGGTCTATCTCTCAACACAAGCAACAAGAGAGCAGCAAGACACATGGAATACGTATAAAAGGGTCTTTGATGATTTGCAATTTGACACAAATAATCTTATCCATATCGACTCAACGAATGACACGCCAACCCCTTCTCAGTTGCGGCCAAAAGTACCTCGAATGCTTGTATTTGCTGGTGGAGATCAGGCGAAAATTATGGACGAGGTAAGTGATGAAGATAGAGAGACAATTGTTGAAAATAATAAACAAGGAATGAAAGTTGCAGGATGGTCTGCAGGCGCCGCTGTGCTTGGAGAACATATGATTGTAGGGTTTGATCCTGAAGATCTCAAGCTAAATGATTTAGATTCTGATCCGGATACCAATTATGCTGATGATTTTGAGATATTTGACGGCTTGGGTCTTGTGCCGAATGCGTTTGTTGATCAGCATTTTACACAACGTGAACGACACCAGAGATTGGCCGAAGCGGTGACAGCTGTTGCCGGTATACATCCTGAAAACCCGCCGTGGGGATTTGGTGTGGATGAGAATACGGCGGCAATATTTGTTGATAATGAGTATTTTGATGTTATCGGTACGGGGACAGTCACTGTTTTTGATGGCACAAGAAGGGATGAATGGCCTGCCGAGATTGACTCTCACGATATATTTGATGGTAGCAATGGTATATTTACCATAAATTCAGGAGGAAGGTTTGATATGGGGACAAGACAGCCGGTCTATGCGGATATCGTTACTTTCGGCCCTCAGGAGCTTCAGACTGTTGCCTGAATTCATTTCAGCATGACAGGTTTTGAAATACGTCCTAGCTATTCCTCGATCCGATTGCATCACGGATATGAGTGAAACCGTCCTTCTTCAGTAAATCTACCAGGCCGATATTGATAGCGCCGATCAGCTGCGGCCCCTGAAAGATCATGCCAGTTATAAGCTGAACAAGCGATGCTCCAAGCGTGATTTTGGTGTATGCGTCTTCGGTACTGAATACTCCCCCGCAGCCGATGATGACAAACCGTTTTTTATAATATTTATATGTCAATCGGATGAGCTCATTTGATTGCTCCCAGGTCGGTTTGCCGCTGAAGTTGCCAACGGGAAACTGCTTTACCTCCTCAGGGACGAGTGCGGGGTGGTTTCTGTTTTTTTGTAAGTTACCGAAGATGACGCCTGTTGTTTGGTGCTTAGCGATAACAGAGAGCATAGATAGTACATCTTCCCCTGATTTCTCAATCGGCATTTTGATAAACAACGGACGGGAGAGACGGAGATTGTCCACTTCTTTGAGAAGATCGGATAAATTTTTTGGGGGATAAAAGGTGACGTTTCCATAGAGGTTCGGGCAGCTGATATTTAATTCATAGTATGCATGGTGTACGGATGATTGCTCAAAAACACTAAACGCTTTGAGGATATCCGCAACACTCTCTTTTTGGCTCATTGGTTTTTTTGCATTCGTCCGGCCGATACTCACCCCGACAGGTATTCTAAAATGCAATCCTTCCATGTCCTCAGCTGTCTGTCTTGCGCCTAAATTTTTAAATCCCTTGTTGACCATAAGTGATTGCGATTTCGGAAGACGGCCGAGCATGGGGCGCGGGTTGCCTTCATATGAAAGATTGGTAATCGTTCCGACTGTCTGGAATCCGAAACCGGTAGCAGGAAGAATCTGCGTGAGCCTTGCCTCGTAGTCAAAGCCCGCTGAGAGGCCGATTGGATTGCGAAACGGTATTCCGGCAATTGTCTGTTCCAGCGCTTTGTCTTCATATCTTAACGCATACGCGGTAAGTGCTTTTGCGATTCCGAGCGTGCCGAGACGCTGTCCAAATGACGTCATAGCATTATGCATCATTTCGGGGTCGATTCGGAAAAACCGGGGTTTGAGGAAATACCGGTAGAAAAAGGAGAAAAACATAATTGCGAGCTGTTTTCGCTCTTTTGTATAGGTTATTTGGGCGAGGATGAAGAGAAGGAGACTCACCAGTGCCGAAAGCATGCAGAAAAGACAGAGCGCCTGAATGATAAAAAGCTGAAGAAATACGAGATACAGGGATGTGAGAAATCCGATACCGGTCAGAATGACGACCATCAGTTTGGCTCTTTGATTTTTTGAGACATAGGCGATAACCGAGACAGCTGTCAGCAAACTGTAATGGAAAAAGCCGATGAGGGAGATCGGTATTCCGAAGATTGTCGCATAGCTGCTTTTGAGCACTGTCCCGCAGTCTGTGAAAAATACACTGCCCGTGATACAGGGAGGAATGGCGTTCCGGTAATGTTCGTAGGTCAGAAAGCCTGCGTCAGCAACACCGATAAGTGCGAGGATGACAATAACCGCCGGTATATGTTTTTGCATCGATGTTTCTGAAATTTTAACCATAGAGGAAGGGTATCATTATACTTACCCTAACGCTGTGATTCCAATCACAGCAATTTCATTCTTTGCTACAATAATAATCGATATGTCAGATAGACAAAAGGTCATTGTTTCTTTCCTCAGTCTGCTTGGACTCTTCTTATTTCTCCTTCTTGCGTATTTTTACTATCCGCGTGAACAACCCAAGAAACCGCAAGAGATGCTGCTGATTGCGCACCGCGGTGTGCATCAGACGTTTCCTTTCGACAACGTCAAGAATGATACCTGTACTGCCTCGATTATCGATTTCCCGACCCATGAGTATCTCGAGAACACGATCCCATCGATTGAGGCGGCATTCAATGATGGAGCGGATATGGTCGAGATCGATATCCATCCGACCGTTGATGATCAGCTGGCTGTTTTTCAGGATGAGTTGATTGACTGCCGGACCGAGGGAAAGGGTGTGACGCATGAGCAGAGCATGCAGTATCTGAAGACGCTTGATATCGGCTTTGGCTACACTGCAGATAAAGGGAAAAATTTTCCATTTCGCGGAAAGGGGATCGGATTGATGCCGACACTTGATGAGGTGCTCCTGAAATTTCCGGATAAGAAACTTGCGATCAACCAAAAAGACACTTTTAATAGAACAGTCCAATTATTAGCAGACAGACTCATGCAGTATCCCGAATCACAGAAAAACATTTATTTCTTTTCAGGAGATGCACAATACCATTTACTTAAGTCACAGATTCCGGACGTGAAGAAAATTCTGCCGACAGGAAAAGAAGAAACGAATTGTATTCCGGACTATCTCGGAATGCTTTTTTCAGGAAACATAAGTGAAGATTGTAAACGATACGCGATCGTTATACCGGCACGATACCTTCATTTTGTCCCGGGCTGGCCGAATGTGGCGTTGAGCAAAGCAAGGCAAGCGGGGCTGAAAGTATATGTTACGGATGTCGATTCGGTAGACGAGTACAACGGGATAAAATCTCTTCCGGTTGACGGTATCGTGACAAACAGGATTGAAATCATCGGTCCACTGGTGAAGAATCTCCAACAGTAAATAGACGGCTTCTTAAGGCAAAGTGATTGAAGTCACAGCGTTTTTTTCCATCTCTTGGTAGAGTGTATCTGTATGAAACACATTAGCGCTGATTCTGTATTCGCTGCACTGAGCGCACAAGAACCGATCACGCTTCTTGATGTAAGGACAGAGATGGAGCATAAAAAAGCTCATATCGCGGGGAGCACCCATATTACGCTTGGTGAAGTGAAAGAAAAAGTTGCAAAGCGTATTCCGAAAAAAGATGCAACGGTCTATGTCTATTGTCTGAGCGGATCACGAAGCGAGCTGATTGTGCCTTTCTTGGAGCAGATAGGGTATACGGATGTGTATAGTATGGACCATGGGCTTCTCGCCTGGCGTGCGAAGGGATATCCTCTTGTATCAGACTAACGCTTCATTGACAAGCGAAAGCTTATATACTATAGTACCCTCTTATGGCAAACGGAAGCGAATCGGGAAGATTTCTCAGTGGTCGAAATTTGGTAAGAGGGGCAAGAGTTGCCGGGCAGGCATTCATGGTCGCATCGGCGTTTGCAGGTGCAAGGTTGATGAGTGAGGAAGTTGGTCAGCAAGAAGCTATTGGTAAAAGTATCGGAGAGCTTCCGTCATATGCAACGCCTTTTGTGCGTGATGCAATTTTAGATGATCTTCAGTTAGCAAATAGTTTCGCGTGTGGAGACGCAGAAGGCGATGGCACGGGAGGATTGCCGCGAGACACAGCTGAACCGCAGGATGCAGCAGACTTGGTAATAGATGTTGTCGATACGCTCCTTTTTGATCCTCCTTCTGCAGTAAATCTGGGCGAGCTCAGTCAAGTAGCAACCGATCTTTCTTTTACAGTCCACGGTGGATATATTCCCTGTGCGGATGGTCCTTTTGCAGAGCAACGTGAGATTATTCAGGAGCAGATAGATGTTTTGCATTCTTCTGATACAGAGCAACTGGAAGCGGAATTACACGGTCTTCATGATGCATATGCAGAATCGCTTGAAGCGGAAAGAGAATTAGCTGCCGTTACTGTTGCTTCCGGCATCGGGTACTTGCTGTTCAAAGAAAGAAAGCCCCGCTCAAAGCAGCAAGAGAAATAAGCCGCGTGCGATTACTGCTGAACAACAGCTATTGGTTCGGCAAGCGGGTAAAGAACGATGCCCTGTTCGTTGATATCGGCGTAGAGCTTTCGCTCTATTTCCGGAAGTCCTTCTGGAAGTGAAAGATTTTCATCGGGAATAAACGTCATATCGAGTCCCATCGGAACATGTACTCCCGTAACAAATCCGCCTTCATTCTTTAAGGCTTGTTTTATATCTCCACTATAAAATAATATTTCATGATTGGTGAGTTCTGCAAATGTGACGCACATATCTATGTCTGAGATAGGCGTTGCTTTATCTGTTACTGTAGATCCGAAGACGATCACTCGCTTTATTTTCCCTCGGAGTTCAGGTACACGTTCCGGGACTTTGATGATGATTCCGGTTGCTTCTTTGGCCCGGTCGAAGCGGATTTGTGATTCTTGTGATAACTGCTGATCACGCTCTCTCATAGTGAGAGTATAGCAAATCGAACCCATTCTCTTGCTTTTCTGATGGTTTTTCCATAAGATAGATCACCCCTTATGACACAAAACGAAGCTTTAGATATTTTAAAACTAGGTCACAATGTCTATCTGACAGGACCTGCAGGATCAGGGAAAACGTATTTACTCAATCAATATATCGCGTATCTTCGCTCTCACCAGATCCCAGTCGGCATCACCGCATCGACTGGCATCGCAGCGACGCATATGGGGGGAGTGACGATCCATAGCTGGGCGGGGATGGGAATAAAAGACAGCATGACAGAGAGTGATATCCACGAACTCTTCAGACGGTCGTATCTTAAATCTCGGTTTAAGAAAACACGAGTCCTGATCATCGATGAGATATCGATGTTGCATGCGCACCGGCTCGATCTCGTGCACGCGATATGCAGAGCCTTTAAAAGAATCGACCAGCCGTTCGGCGGGATGCAGATTGTGATGTGCGGGGATTTTTTCCAGCTGCCGCCAATAGAGAAAAATCCTAAATTAGAATATCGAAACTCGAAACAAATCCAAAATACTAATGACCAAAATGCAAAACGTTTTGAACATTCTGATTTCAAAAATTCAGAGATTGTTTCGCCCTCATCCGAGGATCTCCGAGATTTCGAATTTCGTGCTTCGAATTTACGTTCCAATTTCGTCACAGAGTCTGATATATGGAGGCAGATGCTGCTGAAGACGTGCTATCTTGATGAGCAGCACCGGCAGGATGACCGGGCATTCTTACGCGTCCTCAATGACATCCGGAACAATGAGGTAAGCGAGATGACGGTTGAATATCTTTCGGAACGGCTCAACAAAGAGATCAAAGGTCCGGGAGGAGTAAGTCCCACGCGGCTTTTTACACACAACGCCGATGTCGACAGTATGAACAACATGCACTTGGGGGAACTCCCGGGAGAGCCGCACGAATATTATATGTCTTCACGCGGAAAATTGGGACTAACAGAGATCCTTAAGAAGAGCTGCCTTGCTCCGCAAACACTCGTTTTAAAGAAAGGAGCTCAAGTGATGTTCGTCAAGAACAATTACGAAGTGGGCTATGTCAACGGCACACTGGGAGAAGTAATCGGGTTTGATGAAGAAAGAAGACCGGTCGTCAGGACATTTGATGGGGCAGAGATTACAGTCAAGGAAGCATCCTGGGAAGTGAAAGAAGAGAACACAGAACTAGCAGCGATTTCACAGCTCCCGCTCCGGCTCGCATGGGCGATCACAGTACATAAGTCACAGGGCATGAGTCTTGACGCAGCAGAGATTGATCTTTCCCGTGCCTTCACTCCCGGCATGGGCTATGTCGCTTTGTCCAGAGTAAGAAATCTTTCGGGACTCAAGCTGATGGGGATGAATCAGATGGCGCTTCAGGTGAATCCGGAGGTCGCAGCAATGGATCTGGAGTTCAAGCGCCAGTCAGACGCAGGGATGCTCTACATTCAAGGGATGAGTGCGGCGAAGAAAGCAAAAATGCAGTCAGATTATCTGCAGTACCTTAGAGGGATATAATGTTTGGGTTCTTACTGCATTATTGCTCGCTCTTGCTATAATCAAGGAATGGAAAAGCGCAGATTGAAAATCGCGCAAATCGCAAATATCGCAGAAACGGTTCCTCCGGAAAAGTACGGGGGGACAGAGCGGGTGGTATTTACATTGACAGAAGAGTTGATCAGACGCGGTCACGATGTTACCCTGTTTGCCAGCGGTGATTCGAAAACTTCCGCCAATCTCATATCGATTTATCCGAGATCACTCAGGCGTTCAAAAGTAGAGAACGCATACGGTCTGAATTTGTTGACTCTCCTTCATATAGGGTATGCATATGAGCGTGCTTCACAGTTTGATATCGTTCACGACCATATGGGTTATTTCGGTCTGCCGACAGCCAACATCTGCAAAACTCCGGTCGTCATAACAGCTCATGGGCCGTTCGGCGTAAACGAGCGAAGAATTTTTGAAAATTTAACACATCCTCATGTTGTCGCGATTTCTCATTCTCACGCGGCAACTGCCCCAAAAGTAACGTTTGCCGATATCATCCACAACGGGCTGCAGATGGAGCATTTTCCATTCAAACAGAAGAAAGGGGAGTATCTGCTTTTCTTGGGCCGTATTTCACTTGAGAAAGGGACACATTTTGCCATTGAAGCAGCTCAGTATCTGGACATGCCGCTGATTATTGCCGCAAAGCTCAATAGCATTGCGGATTCCCCGGCCGATGTCGCGTATTTTAAGCAATATGTTGAGCCCCGTCTTTCCGATCGGATCAAATGGATAGGCGAAGTTACGGAGAAAGAGCGGAACCGGTTGCTCAGTAACGCGATGTGTCTCTTGCACCCTGTTACCTGGTCAGAGCCTTTCGGACTTGCCATTATTGAGTCGATGGCGTGCGGGACACCGGTCATCGGATTTAATCTGGGATCGATTCCGGAGCTGATTACTGATGGAAAAACCGGTTTTGTCGTGCGGGATGTCGGCGAGATGATTGATGCGGTTGTCAAAATAGACCAGATAGATCGCAGATATTGTCGTACGTATGCGTTATCGAATTTTAGCAGCCGGAAAATGACTGATGCGTATGAAGCGCTCTTCTATCGTGTTCTGGAGTCTCAAAACCCCAAAAGTAAAAGCTAGGTCGAAAGATCTATCTTTTACTTTTGCATGTCCAGGACCAGGCCGCCCCAGGTGAAGTTTTGTGCGCCGTAGCCTTCTCCTGTTAGGGGATTGAACTGTTCGCGGAATCCGCTTTTCTCAACAAGTGACAGACTCGTTGTAAAAAGTTTCTCAGCAAGATCGTCGTACCCATACGTTACAAGACCCTTATAAATAAACCAATTGATGCTGATCCACACCGGCCCCCGCCAAAAGCCATTCGGATCAAATAAAGGCTCAGCGTGTGAGACAGTCGGCACCATATAGGGAAGCTTGAAGTGAAAGGGATTTAGCAGGTATGTCTTAATGACAAAATCCGCCTCCGTTCGTGAATAGATGTCTGCAAAAAGGGGGGAGAAAATAGCCCAGGTATTTACTTTTATTTTTTCATACGCAGCCTGTTGTTCTATCTTACTTGTGGGCGAGTAGAGGGACCAGAACACACCGTCTTCAAACATATATTTTCGCATCGCTTGGATGACCTTTCTTGTATGATCGTAGAGAAACTCGGCGTCTTCGTCTTTTTGCAGCTCAGACGCGATAAGGGATGCTATCTTTAAGTTCTCAACAAGAATCGCATTGAAGGGGACATCTTTCACCCAGAAGAAATTTTTCATACACGTGTGGGTGACAAAGTTGCAGGATTTGTTTTTGGCTATCAGCTCAAGCCGCTTTTTATAATTTTCATCAAGTGTATGCTTTGGAGGAAGGCCAAGCGGTGTATCAAAACGGGGGGAGTTGTCCTCTCCCGACTCGTCAGGATTTATGATGCTGATGAGGTGATTGTGCCTTGCGTCACGATCATCCAGAAAATAGCGGTAGAATTTCAAAAGACTTGGATACATTGTCTCCAAGAACGCTTTATTTTTCTCTTTTTTGTATATCTCCCATACCGCATAGGCGAGCATGGGGGGCTGGGTGATCGAGCTGGTGTCTTCTTTGCCCCACTGGATGACCGGAAAGTCGGTTTCTGACTGCTTCTGCCAGTAAATCATATGCGGAATCATCCCGTTCTCGAATTGTTTTACGGTGAGTGAGAGTAATTCCTGTTTTGCCGCCTCAAGATCGAAGTGGGAGAGGATGATCGCGTGAAAGCAGGAGTCCCACAGCCATTGGTAGGGATAGGAAGCAGGAGACGGGACAGTGTAGCTGTGTCCCTGATGCGTCCTGCGGTTTTGTTCCATCAGATTGATAACGCGACTCTTCAATTCATCCATTGATTCAATAGTAGCAAAAATCACAGTCAAATAGTTATTGATAAGAAATATGTAACAGTTCACACTTCTGACACG
>JACQKR010000034.1 GCA_016204425.1 Candidatus Levyibacteriota bacterium | reverse complement strand
TAGGCGCAATCTGCTACCACAACCTCGGAGAACTCCTCAACCGGATCTCCGTTCAATAAAACCGTCATTTTTGAAGCTAAGACCGGCTTATAACCTAAAAACTCCCAATCCAGCGAAGCGTAACCGGAGCTCACGCTCTTTAGATTGTCATAAAAATCTGAAATCATCTCACTCATAGGTATCTCGTACGTTAAAATGATCCTATTCTTATTATCCATAGTGACAAACCGAGCCCTGTGATCTTTGCATAATTTCATAACTGCGCCCATATACTGTTGCGGTAGCACGATAATTATCTTTGCAAGCGGCTCCAAAACCTCTTTTTGGCTTTTGGAAGGCTCGTATTCAATCTGAGGAGGTGTCAGGACAAGATCAAGGCCGTACTCGCGTTCAAGTCGCTCACAGACCACTTCCGCGTGAAGAAGCCCCAAAAATCCGCATCTGAAGCCTGCTCCTAATGCCTTGCTGTAAATAGGACTAAACGCTAAGGAAGAATCATTGAGGTAAAGCTTCTCTAAAGCTTTTTTGAGATTGGCATAGTCGCTTGGATCTGTTGGAAAAATAGAGGCAAACACCATGGGTTTTACCTTTTTATAGCCGGGGAGGGGAGAAACCGTACTTTTATCTTTCACAATCGTATCTCCAATGCGAACCGTATGGATATCTTTTAGATTTGTTATAACGTAGCCTATCTCTCCTCCGGTCAGCCTCTCACAGGGAGTTAAATCCGGTGAAAAAACTCCCACTTCCTGAGCCTCAAAGTCCTTATTTTGAGCGCAGAGCCGAAGTTTCGCCCCCTTTTCTATCTCTCCGTCAAACAAACGAATAAACGCAATAACCCCTCGGTGGGAATCATAGTAGGAGTCGAAAATCAAAGCACGAAGCACGAAACTCGAATCTCGAGACAAGTTCGAATTTTCAAAATTAGAATTTTTGATTTGTTTGGACGTCAGACGTCCTTTCGGATTTCGGATTTGGTACTTCGGATTTTGAGGTGGCGGGACTTTCTGGATTACAGCTTTGAGAAGGCTTTCAACGCCTTCTCCGGTTTTTGCTGAAACTAAATAGAGTTCCTCTTCTCTTACGCCCAGAAATTCGATTAATTCAGCCTTTGTCTCCTCAATTTGCGCATGAGGAAGATCAATTTTGTTAATCACCGGAATTATCGCTAAATTTTTTTCGATTGCTTTGTAAGCGTTTGCGATCGTTTGGGCTTGGATGCCTTGCGTTGCGTCAACGAGAAGTATCACGCCCTCAACGCAGGAAAGCGTCCTATCGACTTCATAAGAGAAATCCACGTGTCCAGGAGTGTCAATCAGGTTTAAAACATTTTGAAAATTATTTGGACGTCGGGCGTCCTTTCGGATTTCGGATTTCGTGCTTCGGATTTTGTACTTACAGCCTCTCCGCTTTCGGTACATCCGAACCTGCCAATAGTGTAACAAGTTTTTCTTTCGTCAAAAGTCCCGACAATCCTCCGAACGCCTGGACCACAGCAGCTGCATTCACAGTCCCCCATTGCATTGCTTCTCTTACGTCTTTGCCTTGCATAGTCGCTGCAAGAAAACCAGCAGCATACGCATCCCCGGCTCCTGTTCGCTCAACGACAGGTACTTCGTGAATGCTAACTGCAAACGTTTTACCGGTACTGTCAATAGCACATGATCCTTTTCTTCCATCCGTGATAACAACAATGGTCGGACCAAGCATTTTTATTGTCTGCAAAAGCTTTTTTACGTCCTCCGTGTTTTTAGCTGCTACAATCTGCGCCTCCTGTTTATTGACGAACAACACATCAACTTGCGAGAGCGTTGGTAAATAACTCTCTCGTCCCATGACAAACTGAGACGGTCCTGGATTGCAAGCAACCTTTATTCCCTTTTCTTTCTTATACAAAACGACTGCCTCGTAGACGTTTTGCCATGGTTTTCCCAAAGAGGCGAGATACATCCATGAACAAGAAGTTGTAGAAAAGTCAAATACATGTGGACTTGCAACATGGTGAGTAAAGAGAGTTCGCTCTTTTTGGAAATTAAGACCAACAGTAAATGAGGTCATCTTCTCAATGCGTCCCAGATGCGACGTGTCTACCTTTTCTTCTGCGAGTGTTCTTTGAATACGCGTTGCCAATTCATCGTTCCCGATTTCAGCAAAAACTGCTGTTGTAAATCCTAGTCGGGCGAGTGCAATTGCAACTCGACACGCTCCCCCTCCCAGAACGAATCCAACATGATCAGCGAGTATTTTCTCACCTGCCTTTATGCACAATTCATGAGATTCTTTATCAACACGGCAATACGGATTATCATCTGCAACGGTAACGAGGAGATCAATGAGCGCATTGCCAACAGTGAGGACGTCAACGGTCATAGAGACATTGTACCCTATTTCCCAACGATAACAACCGCATCAGCAGAACCTGAGGCGAGATCAGAGCTGGTGTTACTTACCGTGTAGGTGCCCTGCAGGTCTTTTTGCAAAAGTGGAAGAAATTTACTTTTCACACTTTTTACTGTAACAGTTACGCCCTGATAATCATAGTTGTCAGCATTCCCTGTTGAAGAAATAGTGTAACCAAGATCTTTGAGAAAACTGCTCATTTTCCCTGCTACGCCGACGACGCCACTCCCATTGAGCACTTCAACGGAAAGCGTGCTTCGATCAAGTCCGGTTGTCTTATCAACAGGGTCACTCGTTGGTTTTGCGCTGGTTGGTGATAGGGCTTTTGTTGGTTGTGAGGTAGGTTTGACGGGAGTTGGAGAAGCACTTTGTGTAGGTACTGGCGTATCAGACGGAGCGATAATAGCAGTCGGCGCGACTTTTGCAGATTCTACGTCCTTTTTTTCCTGCTTTACTCCTAAAAATTGTGAACCTGCAAAAAGCACAATACCGAGTACTACTAAAGAGACTGCTAGGACAATAAGTACCTTTGGGCGTTTGGGTTGTTGTGGCGTTGAAACTGCGCGGGGAAATGCTTGATCATCCATACAGACTACGTTTGGTAGGGAGTGTAGCACACTTTCTAAAATCCGTAAAGCGACAAATTTGCTATAATAACTGCATGTTCCCCAAAAAGCTGCTCATCGTTTTTGCGATATTTTTTACCCTTCTTCTGAATGTCTCCCTTGCGAAAGCAGATGAGCTAGATGATATTAACAAACAAATTAGTGAGCTTACCAATGCGCTCAATCAGTCAATCGCAGCAACGAAACCGCTTGAGTCGCAACTACAAAGTATGAGCGCGCAGATTGAAGGGATTAAACATCGTATCATCGGTATTGAGGCAGATATTGTACAAAAGAAAAAAAATATCGACACCTCGTATAAAACGATGCAGAAACAGCAGGAAGTATTTAATCGGACAGTGCGAGAGTTTTATATTAAAAGCTACTACAACTCCCCACTCCTGGCTTTTCTTTCCGGCCAATCGGCATCATCAATAACGAAATTTCTCGCGTATCAGCAAGTAGTAGCGAATCGAGATAAGGCAATTATTACCAATATCGCACTCTCTATTGCCGATCTTGAGGAAAAACGAAGCGCTTTGCAAACCGAACAAACAAAACTCCTCTCAGTGAAAACCTCGCTTGATGAACAATCACAAAAACTTGATGAGGTCGTCAAAGGAGCCAAGGCCTACCAGAAAGACGTCGCGACAAAAATTGCTACGCTAACGAGTAAGCAGCAAGAAATTTTAAATGCAAGGTCTGGTAGCTTCACAGCGACTATTGGCGATAGCGATTTGGCTGATGACTACAATGCATCAATCAAAGGCTTTCGCGAATCAGCACCTGCTGGGTCATTTGCAGCATTCTCTTTTGGCTCGTATACACATCGTAAAGGTATGAGCCAATACGGCGCCCGTGGTAGAGCCCAATCAGGACAAGACGCGAAGACAATTCTGAAAGCGTATTACGGAAAAGAACCGGTGAGTAAAGATACAGGTGGATCAATTAAAGTAGCAGGGTTTGGCGAGATGGATTTTGAAGGCAAATATCTCATGGGCATTGCTGAAATGCCATCGTCCTGGCACCCTGAAGCGCTCAAAGCCCAGGCTATTGCAGCCAGAACCTATGCATATCGCTACAAAGCTGAAGGAAGGGAAATTTGTACCACTGAAGCATGCCAAGTCTATAACGATGGAAAAGCTGGGAGCCCACCAGATGCATGGCGGCAAGCAGTTGAGGCAACAAAAGGGCAGGTATTAGAAGATGTCGTCACCTACTATGCTTCAACGCACGGAGGCTTTGCCGATCCTATTGGTTGGGATACAACTGATGGGCAAGGAGGAGGAAATTTTATTGATAAAACGTATGATAAAATAGGAGGATCTCCGTGGCTTTATAAAGCCTGGTATCGAAAAGGGTACAGTAACTCAGGTGATAGCTGTGGCCGTGAGAATCCTTGGCTCTCCTCATCCGATATGGCAGATATGGTAAACGCAGCAATGGTTCTATATAACGGCGGCAATAGCGATGAGACGGGCAGGATTACTCCCACAACGACATCCTGCTGGGGAGGAAATCCCTTCAGCCAAGACGAGCTTCGCTCAGTTTCGGATAAATATGCAGGTGGAATAAGCTCTGTATCGAGCGTGACAGTGATACAAGGAAATGGCACAACCAATGAAGTCGTTTTCCAAACCGACAAAGGAGAAAAACGAATAAGCGGAAGCAATTTCAAAACTGCTTTTAACTTGAGAGCGCCAGGATATGTATCTATCCCACAAAACGGCTTTGCATTCTTTAATATAGAGAAGAAGTG
>JACQKR010000036.1 GCA_016204425.1 Candidatus Levyibacteriota bacterium | reverse complement strand
GAAAATGCTTTCTTTATACCAAAGTAGCTTGAAAACCGTTGCACAAAAAGCGCTTGCGACAGCAACCCAATAATACCAAAGAGCTTAAAAAAAGGGTTTTTTTGTAGCATGAATCATGCAGTTCTGGTCAAAAGAAAAAGAGAAAATTATTATATTAGTGATTCAAAAAAAGACTGTTATATCAGGCCATATATGCTACCGTATACAACAAACTTATCACATAATTATTTCACTGAGGGCTCAATTTGGTAAAATACTGCTATGGACGAGATTCTATTAAGCAAAATAGACAAATTCTTTACTCAGTTAAAACGCCAGTCGTACAAAAAGGGAGAAATTCTGATAAGGGCAGATGATAATCCGCCCGGAGTTTTCTACCTGAAGGAAGGCTATGTTAAAGAGTATGCAATTTCGAAAAAAGGAGACGAGCTGGTTATCAATATATTTAAACCAATTGCCTTTTTTCCTATGTCGTGGGCAATAAATGATACTCCCAATGAATATTTCTTCGAAGCAATGACAGATCTGGAAGTATGGCGGGCACCACGAGAAGAAACTATTACATTTATTAAAAGTAATCCGGATGTATTGTATAACCTGATGAGTAGAGTATATAAAGGCACAGACGGGATACTAACACGGATGACGTATCTTATGTCAGGGAACGCCTATGCTCGACTGATCACTGAGCTCATCATTCATGCAAAGCGTTTTGGGAAAGGACAAAATATGGTGGCACTTGATATCTCAGAAAAAGATTTAGCAGCCCAGTCGGGGATGACGAGAGAAACAGTCAGTAGGGAAATAAAAATTCTCAAAGACAAAGGTCTAGTCGATATCAACAAAAGTAGACTCGTTATAAAAGAGTTACAAAAACTTGAAGGAGAACTAGCAGACGGAGTTTAGTCCCGTTACAAGTATGTTTTACAAGCACTTCTTATTCAAAATGAGTGATTAAGACATAATGGTAATATGTTTTCAAGATAAACTTGTAACGGGATTAGTGCGTGGATCTTGTAATAGTTTCGTTTGTAGGAATGATTCTGTTCCGTTTCTTTTCTTCTGTCGGTAATCCTGTCGGGAGTAAATACCCCTGCCATATACCATCTCCAACAAGTAATTCTAAATGAACAAGATCGGTTAATTTTGGCTCGTCTTTTACTTCATACGTCCTATATCTCCCTGTCGCGAGCATATAGTCTACTTTATGAGATTTATGTGAAGCGACTAAGATTTCCCCGATTTCAGCTAAGCTTACCCAGGCAAATGTCCTGTTACCATCCAAGGTAAGAATTTTTGTTTGCCCCTTCGTTTCAATAAGAGCGTATATTCCCTTCTCAATGAGTTTAATCATATATAAACAATATAATTTCTCGCTGTTTTAAAAGCATTGATTTCTGTCACAGACTTTACATGACATATATCACTGCAACGTTTACAGCCTGGAATTGATTTTCCTTACAGTGGATCATTGATTTAAGTCACTGATATTAATAGCACACTTATGGATAATGGGGGTGATATGAAACATACGCTAACATTAAAAGGCTTGCAGTTGGAAGAAGATATGGAGAAAGTGTTGAAAAGACAGGTGGGATTGCTTAAGAGAAAGCTTATGCATTTTGCCGTTGACATTCCGCAATTTTCGTTTGTTATCAAAAAACACGATAAGAATCATTTTTACAGTGGCATAATGACACTGTGTCTGCCAAAAAAACAGCTTATCGCTCGCATTGGAGGGCATTCGGTAAAAGACGTAATTCATGCAGGGCTTGATAAGATAAATAAGGAGCTTGAGATATATAAAGGGAAGCATTTTAAAGGAAGCAGCAAATATCCAAATCACAGACCAATAAAAGGAGGTGAATATGTATGACAGCAACAAAAAAAGAAGAGTTTAAAATAGATGGAGAGCATATGAAAAACTGTGCATGTCGAAATCCCACAGATAAACTTTTGGAACAGATGAAGAAACGAGGAATTGCTTAATCTAAAAAGGACAAAGACGTGGGTGAAAGGATTACAAATATGAAAGACTTTTTGTAAAAGCATATGAAAATGGCATATATAAATAATAACGTACGAAAAACCCTTCTTTTTATGCTTATCGCTGCTCTTTTGCTTCTTGATTTTGCGGCACTTGACGATATCACAACGGGAAAACAAGAATCCTATCTTTTGGAATATGTATCTCTACTCTTTAGCATCATTGTATTTGGAATAATCGGAGCATACTATGGCAAATCATGAATTAACTCTGACACATCTGAATATCAGGCAAAGTATTGCTATTTTGCTTACAAAACTTGTGCTTGTTGATTTGATTTTTGCATTTATCGTTGTTGGATTTTACTATGTTCTCGTACTAGGGGAAGGCTTTCTGATAGTTGATTCCGGGAATACAACCATTTTTCTCACATCGTTTGGTATCTCAGGAGCCATAAAAATACTTCTTAGTATTTTCATTGTCCTTCAATGGCTCAATGAGTATTACGAAATAACACCTGAGAATATTATTCATAAAAAGGGGATCATTTTTCGAAAAACAGAGGAGTACAGACTCAACCTCGTACGATCGATGGACGTGCAAGACACATTTTTAGGAGAAATATTCAACTTTGGCACGATCACATTGTATGACATACGGCTAAAAAAATATCTTGACATGTACCTCATCCATAACCCGCGAAGGTATGCCCATGTCTTGCAAACTGTGCGGCCGGAGATAGAAATGAAGAAAGGTTCTGTCCGTTTGCCTTTTATCAAACAAGAGGAGAATGGGAGAGAGGATGATGAGGAGGAGTAAAAAACTTGCATGATAAAAAATGATAGACTAAGGTTGTGAGAAAAATTTTCTATGAATGAATCTCTTAAAAGATGGTTAAAAGCGTTTGTCATTTTGCTGATTATTGTTCTCATTTTTTCTCTCTATCTCTTTCTCCGCCGTGGATATTTCAATATATATATTATCAATAAGGTTTTTGGTTCAACGGCGGTGGTTTTAGCAGGCATAACCCTTCTTATCGGACCATTGAGACGGATTCCTTTCATGGTTTCTTTGATGGCACTGAGGCGTCAGCTTGGATTGTTGGCATTTGGCACTGCGCTGCTGCATGTATTTTTTTCTCTTTTCCAGACCGGGCGATTTACCTGGTTTTCGTGGTATTTCAAGGAATGGATTCCAGTTACATTTGGCATACTAGCGATTGTGGCGTGGGGATTTATGACATATATTTCGAGGAATTCGAAAATTCAAGAATTGGGAGCTGATGTATGGAAAAAACGATTAAGTATTGCCGGTAAAATAGGCTTCCTTGCTGTTTTTCTTCATGTAGTGGTGATGAAGTATCCGGGGTGGATACGGTGGTTTCAAGGACAAGTAAAACAAACTCCTGAGTTGGCAAACCCTTCGTACCCGCCGGCAAGTATTTTCGTATTTCTCTTTATGTGCATCGTGATCCTCTACCGAGTATTCGTATACTTCAAACAGAGTAAAAAGGGCAATTCGCGAGAACAAAACAGTGGATGATGTACCGAGTATCAGCCGGACAAAGGAGATGGAGGGCAGAGGGACGAGCTGAACCATGAGAAGCACAATCATAAAGGTAGCGATATTTGCTGTCGCTTTTGCATTTGTTGAATCTGCTGTTGTTGTGTATCTTCGACATCTTTTAGGGTCAACGTGGTCTGCCACCGGTGTATCCGAAATATTATTTTTAGTTCCGGGCATAGCGTTCCTTGAGCCTCAAACCGCAGTCAAAATAATTTCCGACACGGCAATATTAAATATTGAAAGAGTTCGTGAAGCCGCCACTTTAGTGATGTTAGGAACAGTCGCATTGCTTGCAGCAAAAAGTTTCAAAGAACAAATTGCCTTTTTCTTTGTAGCATTTGGTATTTGGGATATCTTTTACTACATCTTTCTGAAGTTGACTATCAATTGGCCGGCAAGCCTTACGGATCTTGACACTTTCTTTCTGCTACCGACCCCGTGGGTAGGCCCGGTTTATGTTCCCATCCTTATCTCGTCATTTCTGGTTTTAATATCGATGGTCTATCTTGTAAAAAGGAAACAATTATAAATGCACTGCACTACTCGAATTTTACCTTCGCTCTCTTGCATTTGCCGGAAAATAGACATTTACTTCGTATTGCGCTTGCTTGGCTAACTCAGCAAATTCCGCAAATCCCGGTTGGTGCACCTCACCTTGATATACACGATGCCACTCATCAAGTGATGGAGCTCCTTCAATACCTCCCTTACCTCCACTGAGTGCTTTTCTAAGCTTAAGCGTACATGCAAGTCCTGCGCTTTGCACTGCTTCAGCAACGGCATTATGTTTTTCTTCCCACGTCTCAAGTAGTGAATATCCCCATCCTGCCATACGTAAACCATAGTGAGCGATCCACGTATCCCCCAGTCCGGTAAAAGCAGCGTCGACATGAGGACCGGGGGTCGCTAATCGTTTTTTTTCCTCACTAACCAGCTCGTAAGCAGGTTGCCGAAAAACCGTCGGGAACTCCGTCCCCCGCCTGAAAATCTCAGCCCCCTCCGGTCCTTTGGTGAGGAGTGTGTACTCAACTCCGCTTGTGATAAGCTCATCTAAAATACTGTTACCGCTTTCATCTTTGATGCCTGCGATATCTTCCTCACTTAACGCGATTGCATGCAAATATTTTGCGACTTTTAATAGCTCTGTTGGTACAGTCGGGCGTACTGTGCCTTCTTGATCAACGGCTCTTGCAAATCCTTGAACAATGCCAATTTGCGTATCTACCAACTTAGAAAGACCTTCAATGAGAGACGGGTCACTGTCTTGAAATGTTGAAGCGTGAATAACGATATCGTCTCTCCTTAGCACAAGGCCTGAATCGATTATGTCTTTGAGGGTGATCGGTTGCGGGTTCGGGATACATTTTTGTGTTCGAACTCCGTCAGCAGTATACGTATTGTGGAAAATTGTCAGCCTGTTGTCTGTCGGTTCCCGTCTTACAACACTTACACCTGGTCTGTTTACCGTTTTGAAATAATTTACACCGTATGGATCTTCATGATCGAGCGGTGCTTTGGAGATGACGACAACATCTACCAAGCTCTCACCCATTATTGCTGCTCCTACCCCTGTATATCCGACTGCTCCACCGAGCTTGTAGGTAGCACCGGGCTGTCCTGCTTCTCCAGAAACAAGATCAGCTACGGGGTTTCCAATGACGATTAACCGAGATCTTCCTCCGTGTGTTTGTTGCATAGACGGCAGTTTTGAGAATTATACAGAATTGTGAGGAAATATCAACTATAGGTTTTGAAAAGAGTATTATTGATTTTCGTGCTGGCGGACATAGACGCTATTAGAACTCTTTGGCAAACTTCAGAAGTAAGATTCTTTATTCCAAACTCTTCGTGACAATATTTAATGAGGTTCATCATAAGAATATCTTACTAACTCTAAAGCCTTTTCCCATTCATTGTAGTGATTGATAGTTAGTGCATTTATTACAGCTTCTGCATCGAAATGTTCAGGGAACTCAATACTTCTTGCATCTTCATTCTGTAGTCGATTTTGTACAGTTAACCTGTACACACCACTATCTTTTGTAATACCGTACGTGTACAATCCATGATTAAATTCAGACGCATCCTCTTCGAAGATGTCTCTTTCTTCGATCCCTCCCTCTTTTTCGAAAAGAGGTTGTACCTGTAAATGGTAACTCGATTGTGAAAAACCTTCTGATTGTTTCGGTATAAAAACCAATCGATATCGAGATGATTTTTCTATATATGCATCATACAGCCTTTTCAAAATGTGTATATTTACTGTAAATAATGTGTATGTTCTTTCTAATAACTCCTCCATATTTATATTTCCCCTTACTGCACCTGTCGCAAGAGCATCTAATTCTTTATCATTAAAAAGATGATAGAGCGAAGAAGATAAATCACTGGAAAGTATTCCTTTAAGGTCTTGTAATTCAGGCTCTTGTAATGATTCTTCATACTTTCTAAGTACGGGTGTAAGAATGTTATCAGCAGCTGAGGCTGATAATTTCTGTGGATCTTGTCTTTGAAACAGAATTCCTCTTTTTCGCTTCTCTTCTGTTTGCGCTCCACCACTAGCTCTACCAGATAGGGCTCGCTTAAAGAGATCAGGATTGGTTATATACATCCCTACAAGTTCGTCGATAGTTTTTTCAAAATCAAATTCTTCTCTTACGCCTTCACCTTCATCAGTTTGCTGAAACAGCTCTGAGCTCAATCTATTCCTAGCATCTCTTAATGAACGTGATACTTCAATCGAGAAATTACCAATCTGTCCGTTTTCAGAATAACGAGCATAGAAAACTGTATTTGGAGTAGTTGTTGATATGCCTTGAATTTGCAAAACGAATGGATTATCAATCCCATTTACATTTGGAGCATAGCTAAATCTTGCGCGTGAATAGGTATCATCTGATAGCAGGCTATGACTGACAATAGCTGCTCCAGTATTGTTATCACGTACCCATAGACTTCTTTCTATTCCATTTGCTAATGTATCTGTTCTACTTTTTGACACACGACCACCAGCACCTCTTATTTTCCCTATATAATCGTCATCACTATCTATCGTTATCTCAGTGGTTGTTCCATCAGGGTGAGTAGTTATGAAAGACGATGTTGCTTTTGCGAGCAAATCAAGACCGTTTTCAGGTCGAGAATACTCTGAAGATTCCCTTATATCAACCATGGACGAGATTTTAACTGATAGAACACTGCTTTACAAATTATTAGGAAGGTTTGAATCTGGGGAGGATCTTTTGCTGCCGGACTAGCCCCTATTTCGCGGTCTCACAGGGATCTTTATTTCTTTACGAGATCTTCGCTGCGGCGTTCGAGATTCGGGCCTAATATATTTAAAGGAAATGCTCTTCGTCGTGCTCGACTCAGAGTGATTTTTGCACTCAATTTAAAGAAGACTAATCAAGGAAGCAAAAATCAGCTGGCGGACATAGACGCTATTCGAACTTTTTGGAAGACTACACGAGAGCATTTTTATATACCAAATTACTTGTGATATCTAATTCTAATGCTATATTACGGATTTAAAATCACTATAAATAAGTTTAAGATAGTCGCGAAGCTCACCCACGCAATATATGGAAACAACAGGTAAGCTGCGTTTTTATTAATTTTCAAGAAACTTCTAATAGTTAAAAAAATCATTATCCAAAGGGTCAATATTTCGATTAAAGCCAGCGGTGGGGATTTAAAACCAAAGAATACAATTGACCAGAGTGCATTTAGCACTAATTGAATGTAAAAGTATTTCAGACCCACTTTTTTCTCTTTTGTGTTTTTTGAATTCCATACAAGATACAAAGAAATCCCCATTAATAAATATAAAATCGTCCAAGTAGGACCAAAAACCCAAGAAGGAGGATTAAAAAATGGCTTCTCAAGAGTTGTATACCAAGTATTTACAGAGTTAATTGTAAAAAAGGATCCAATGATTCCTGCGGCTTGACAGACGAGTATAGCCAAAAATAGTTTTAGATAGTTACTCACTAAGATTATCCTGGCATAGGGAGTGATTTATGTCAATTTAGAAGAATTTTAATTATTTTTGAGTCGGGCTGCCGGACTACGATTCGGACGTAGATAAACGGATTCAGAGTCCGTTGTCCTAACATTAGACGATCCGGCATTGTCACTTCATACTATACGTGAAGTAGGAACATTTTACAGGAAATGAGGCAAAAAATCTAATAAACTATTGGGTAATGAGCTTGAAAATATATGGTAAGAAGATGAGAAGACCAACAACCAGTGATCCGACAGCAGCGATGAAAACCATGCCCGATGAGACATCTTTTGCGATCTTTGCTTCCTGACGATGCTCACTCGTAATCAGATCTACCATGTTTTCAATCGCAGTATTGATCATCTCAGTCGTTATAACGAGAATGATCAATACACTTAAGATGATGACTTCAATAAAGGGCACTTGTAAGAAATACGCTAAGAGGAGAACGATTACCGCGATGAGGACATGAATACGGAGATTCTGATCGAATTTCCAGGCGTGCGCCAACCCCTCAAGCGCATATCCGAACGATTTGATTAGTTTTGTCGGCTGTATCATGGCATGCTCAAATGAAAAACGTACTTTAACACAATATACATCCCCAATGTTAATAATACACCTGCAAAGCCTCCAATAGTAGCCTCATCTATTGAATGACGCTTCGTTTGAACGCGGGACCAGGCAATAACCGGCATCAAAAGCAATAATAACAGCAATCGCTCACCGTACATAACGGCAAGAATAAAAACAAACGCCGAGAATGTCGCAAGGTGAATACTCGCTTTAAGAAATATGTTAATAATGCTGAAAACAAAAATACTTATGAATATACACGCAATTGCAATATACAAGACCGGCGGTCCTTGTAAGAAAATTAATCCCAGGAGGTATACAAATGACACCGCTCCGACTACAGCAAAGAGCAAATGGCGTTGATTCCGGCGAGAAACATCAAAATCGGTAAATATTTTTCTATGAACAGCATAGAGGACAAACATCCCAACAACACTTATGAAAGCGGTTGAGAAAAAAAACCATTTGAGCGCGAGCCCATCGTCCCCAGTCACCCTGAAAACAAGAAGATAGGGAAGTGGAAGAAGAAACACAATTGGATTTGTAACAGAAGATATAAGACGGGCAAGAGTAAGCTTCATTTTTGTAAATTCTCTAACCGCTTTAACACTTCATCTTTTCCTAAAACTTCTAACATCTCAGGAAGTGGCAGCCCTTGCTTGCTACCGGTAAATAAAACATAGAAAAGAGACATCTTCGCTGAACTTTGTTTACTCATTAGTTCTTTTAACACGGCTAAAATCTCACTACTCTTCCACGAAGCGACCTGTTCAAGGGCAGTCTTAATTAAGGGAATTATCTGCATATGCTCCTCGCTCATCATATCTTTACCAGGAGATTCAAACAAATAATGAACAAGAGACGAAAAATCCTTCAGTGCTTTCATTCTTGTCTTTGCCAATTCCAGCACCGTCTCGCTTGCCTTATTATTTGATAAAAAACCGTGAATTGTTTGATTCTCTTCATAAAAATTTAATAGCTTATTTTTTAATGAACTATTATCAAGCGTTTGTATATACTGCTGATTCATCCATTGTAATTTATTAATATCGAAAATCGGACCCGCAGGATGAATATCTTTCAGATCGATTTTTTCAATGAACTCTGCTACTGAAAACAGCTCTTTTCCATCAGGATGGCTCCATCCCTGAAGTGCCAAAAAATTCAGAATCGCCTCAGGCAAATACCCTTCACCCAGATACCAGGACGCCCAGACAGGATTCTTTCTCTTCGAAAGCTTCGATTTATCGGGATTCCGTAGGATCGGCATATGGGCAAAGACAGGAAGAGGCCACCCGAATGATTCATATAAAATCACGTGCTTTGGAGTCGATGAGATCCATTCTTCAGCCCGCACGACATGTGAAATTTTCATCAGATGGTCATCGACTACGACTCCCAAATGATAGGTTGGATATCCATCGGATTTGAGAAGTACCTGGTCATCTATCTGATTTGAATCAAACTCGATTTTTCCTCTGATAACATCATCAAACCAGACTTTTTTATCAGGTGTCACATTCAGCCGAACGACGTATTTCTCACCACCTGCTATTCTCTCTTTTGCGTTTTTTACATTGAGAAGGCAATACTTATCGTATCGAGGGATTTGTTTGTTTTTCTGCTGCGTACTTCGGAGTTCCTCAAGACGCTCTTTGGAACAGAAACAATAGTACGCCTTCCCTTTTGCAATCAATTCCTCTGCATGTTGCTTATAAATAGGAAGACGTTCTGACTGACGATATGGTGCATAAGGCCCTCCAACATCCGGACCTTCGTCATTGGTGATCGAAAATGCGTGTAATGAGGCAAGAATTTTCTCTTCAGCACCTTTCACATACCGTTCACGATCCGTATCCTCTATTCTAACGATGAATTGACCGTTATTTTTTTTCGCATACGCCCAGTTGATGAGCGCAGTATAGAGATTGCCAATATGAATGTCCTCGCCTGTTGGGGATGGTGCGATCCGTGTTCTAACCGAACTCATAACTAATAACGCATAACTAATAAACTTAGCTATGTGTCTCCTTGATTCTACAGTATGTTTTACCTATACTCAAGGTATGGCAACACTCCATACGGTAACAGAACTATCAAAAAATGTCATAAAATATGGAGGGTTGTTTCTTGCCGCCGTCAGCCTCTTTTTCATAGGCATAAATATCGGTAAGACTGCAAAAACAGTTTTTTTTCCTCGTCCGGTTGCACCTCCTACAACAACATTTGGTAAACTTCCTGCCATACAATTTCCGAATAATGTTACTGACAAAAAATTTACCTATATTATCGACACGTTGACCGGAAGACTACCTGCTTTTCAAAGCAGAATACAAATTTATAAACTCATTACTCATGAAAATCCGAGCCTTCTTGAATACCGGGACGCTCGCCAGTCGGCATCAGCTGTTGGATTCACAAGGCCTGATCGTGAACTAAAAAAATACACACTCCAATGGGACAGTGCCGGAGATTTAGAACGAAGCCTTATAATCAATTTGGAAACAAAAGATTTTACCATGACATCGCCTTTCCTTACGCAAGAAAATGTTCGAAACGGCATCTATGTCGTCAATGAAGCAAACAGCATTAAAGCAGCGCAGGAGTTTCTTTCAAAAATGGCGTACTTCCCGCCTGATGTCGATGTAGCAAAAACAAAAACCTACCGACTCTCTGTCATAGACGGTAAGCTAATTCCGGCAGGGAAAAAAGAAGCAGCACCAGTGATCGAAGTAGATTTTTTTCAGAGAGATCTTAACAAACTTCCTATATTTTATTATTCCCCTTTCTATTCACAGATAAAGCTATTTGTCGGATTTACAAAACCGCTCTCACGTGAAGCGCTTGATAATAAGCCGGAAGTGGTTGAGACGCATTTCTCTCACCAGAAGATTAGTGATATTAAAGCCGACTATCCTTTGAAAAGCACGTATGAGGCATATAACGAGCTCGTGAACGGAAAAGGGTACGTAGCCGCCTATTTCGGTGACAAAACCGAAATTAAAATAAAAGACGTCGTCTTAGGATATTATCTGAATGGGAACGACCAAAACTATCTTATGCCGGTATACGTCTTCAAAGGACTCGATGATTCTTTCTATGGGTACGTTTCAGCGCTAAAGAACGAGTGGATAAAATAACTTATTTTCCTGCTCCGGGATTGAAAAACGTAATATTATTATTGACTATCCTCAGCAAGTTCTCCGTGTCAAAAAACCGGTCTTCACTTTTCATTACGATGATAATGAATGTGTGTCCATTTTCAACTTTTGATGTTGCCAGAACGCCTCCTGCTCCTTGGGTAAAGCCTGTCTTTACACCATTTACTCCCTCAAAGCCGAGTAACTTGTTGAGATTATAAATTTCATATTCATTTGTACCGTCCACATTTGCAATAACTTTTTTCTTCGTCGCAAAAATTCGAGCAAGTGATTTATTCTTGAGCGAATAAGATGAGAGCAATGCAAGATTATATGAAGTCGTATAATTACCTGCGTCATCAAGTCCTGCAGGATCAGAGAAATGCGTATCATACAAGTGAAGACTGAGCGCAACCTCATTCATCCGTTTCACAAATTGAGGTACTCCTCCAGGATAGTTATCGGCAATTGCAAATGCTGCATCATTACCTGAAGGGAGAAGCATTCCGTAAAGTAAATCGTCAAAATAGAATATGTCTCCCTTTTTCATTCCAACAGCAGCTCCCTCTACCCGGTCTCTTTTCACCGCCAACATATCGTTATCTTTGTAATATTCAATCCCGATGAGTGCCGTCATAATTTTTGTGGTCGAAGCCATGGAAAAGCGAAAATGAGCATTTTTTTCATAGATGACGACTTTTGATGCATCATCAATGATGATCGCAGCATCTGCTGAAATAATAGGATTGTACGGTACTTTTACCAGTGGCAAAGGCGCTATTGCTCCGGGAGATATGAACTGTTCAATACGATTTTGTTCAATTTGTTTTTTCAGTGATGTATTCACTTCCCGAGCAAGAGTATAGATCATGCCCAAAAGCAGTGGGATGAAAAGAATTGCAACGTGATTTGGAGACGGCTTATGTTTTTTGAGTGTTTTTGTGAGTTGTTTCCGAAAATCTTTCATCGACACGCTCCATATCTCTTGGGAAAAGCGATGCTTCCCTCACATTTCCTAAATTGAGTAGTTTCATTGTAAGTCTTTCAAGTCCAAAAGAAAATCCTCCCTCAGGCGGCATGCCATATTTAAATGCCATTAAGTACATGCCAAAATTTTTTGGATCTACTCCCTTTTCTTTCATCTTTACTACCAGCGCATCATATTCATGGATACGCTGACTTCCACTGAGGATTTCAAGGCCGCGAAAAAGCAGATCATACGACAGGCTATATTCAGGATCTTTGGGATCCGGCATCGTATAAAACGCCCGTTTTTTTGTCGGGAAGTGTGTTATCGTCACAAAATCTGATTTATGCTCTTCTTGCGCCCAAAGACAAATATCTTTTTCATCTTCCGGATTCAAATCCTGTTCTTTTGAAAGATCCCGTCCTGTGCGCTCTGAAACGATTTTCTGCGCCGCCCTCAGCGTGAGCCGCGGCACGCGGGACGGGATAAGCGGTTGCTCAACCCCGAATGATGCGAGAATTTCAGGATGTGCATCTGAAGCGCGCTTTACCATACCTGTTCCGACAAACTCCAAAGCATCCAAAAGCTGTACAAAATCATCGATAAATCCTATTTCAATATCCATCTGTGTCGCTTCGGAAAGGTGCCGCGTTGTTACCGAGGGCTCTGCTCTATATGCTTTCGCTATGGTAAACACACGCTCGAACACTCCAACCATCATTTGTTTGTAAAGCTGCGGACTCTGCGTCAAAAACGCCTTCCGTCCATAATAATCAATCGGGAATACTTCTGCTCCACCTTCTGTCGCTCCGGCAGCAATTGTGGGAACAAAAATCTCAGTGCATTCGAGCTCTTTTGCAAGCTGCCGAAATGCCTCAGCGAGCGCTGCTTGGACTATAAAGATCTGCCGCACTTTCTCATGCTTCAGTGTCAGTGAACGGTAATCAAGCAAAGTCGGCAGCTCAAGATGCAGCTCTTTTCCTCCCATATCAAACGGCATTTCTGAGGACTTTTGCAGCACCTGTATCTCTTCTGCCTCAAGCTCAATTGAACCGGTCGGGAGAGATAGATTGACATACCGTTCTTCACGTTTCTTGACTTTCCCTGTCACGATTACGGCGTCTTGTGAATCCAGTGTCGCCATTTGATGTGCCAGCTCAGGAGTGAATCCTCCGACCTGCAGCAATCCGGAATGATCCCGAATATCAAAAAATGCTATCTTCCCATGAGCACGGACGGTCTGCACCCAGCCAGCAACCCGCACGGTATCACCTATTTTATTGAGGCAATCTGCGATCAGTGTTCGTTTTGACAAGTTTTCCATATCAAGTTAAAAATTCAAAGCTAAAAATGAAAAGTTTCAGTGTAAAGTTTAAAATTTTGAGCTTTTAAACTATAATTTTGTCACGACTAACGCTGGATCCCGCTCCGGCGGGACACTTTGCATTTTGAACTTTGAACTAAGCTGTATCATACAGCTAAATCCTCCCCTTGACAAGCGCCACCTCCTGTCTTACAATATTCTTACATGCAATTTAGTAAAGTAAAGTACTGGTTTATTTGTCACTTCCTCGACTGAGGGGGAGATTGCGTTGCAAAAACCAAACCAACAATCTCCTCAAGAAAGAGGAGATTGTTTTTAATATATGAGTAACAAGCATCCAGAAGATGGCTTAGATTTAGAAGAAGTTGCCAGCCAAACAGCCGGCGCAGAACGAGACAGAAATGCTTGGAGGGCATATCTTGACTTCATAGAGACAGAGGTCGCACCGGGAATTGGAGATGAAGAGGGCAGAAAGATTTATTTTGAGACCTTAACACGTACACCGAAGGAACCACCAAAATTCTCTAAAATACGAATAGATGGACACCCATTGAGATTTCCGGAAGATGATTGTTCTGATCCCGGAACGATTCCTTCTACTATTGCAGCCTTAGGCCCGGGCGAAGTTCCAGGACCTATCGCATTACCACCTGTAACATCAGAACCGGCGCTAGGTGGCGACGTGTTCATCGACAGGAATTCCGGCCCAAAGGGTCCGGAAGCATAAATTATTCCACTTTTATATCTTTTATCTTGAGTTGCAGCTTTTCCGTTCCGTTCCAGACGTTATTGTCTATCGTGTAGGCAACATCTACTATTTTTTCGTCTTTAATCTTCGCAGCAAACTCACTCATCCCGAATGCGATCGCTTCGAAATGCTTATCTCCTTGAGACAATCGCAATTTTAAATGTTTCCCGTCTCTTCCGATAATCCTGCTGTCATCAACAGTTACTTTGCTGGTCATAAATACAGGCTCCGGGTTTCCCATGCCAAACGGTGCCAGCCTTTGTAGTGAAAGATACGTTGATTTCGTAATTTCAGAAAATCTCAGTTCACAATCAATCTTTATCTTTCGAGTCAGAAGGACATCATCAAGCATTCCTTCTGCAAAATCCTCGAGTATCTTCTGAAGCATCGGAAGATTTTTCGTCTCTACGGTAAAACCGGCAGCCATCGGGTGTCCCCCAACATTTACAAAGTGAGTAATATGTTCACGCAAAAAATCAATCATATTGAATCCTGACACCGAACGTGCTGATCCTTTCGCATATTTATCCCCTACTGACAGTACAATTGCAGGTCGATAATATTCCTCAACCAATTTCCCAGCGACCAATCCAATCACGCCTTCTTGATAGCTTTCGTGAGCAACGAAGAGTAATTTCTTGATTCTTGATTCTTGATTCTTGATTCTCCCGATCGCGTGGAGAGCTGCCTCAATTGTCATCATTTGCCTACTCCTGTTTGTGACTCCCAGCTTCGATGCGAGGACTTGTGCTCGAGCTGCATCTTTCGTACAGAGAAGCCGCAAACTATCCATCGCATTTTCTATCCTTCCTGCAGCATTGAGTCTGGGAGCAATAATATGTCCCACCTCATAGACACCAAGAGTCGACTGATCACATGCAGCTTCTTTTAGAAGCTCGACTATGCCAAGACGTCTTGTTCTCCGTAATTTTTTCAAACCAAATGTTACTAATGTTCTGTTTGCACCAGTAAGTGGAACTAAGTCAGCAATAGTTGCTAACGCAACTAACTCGAGCTGCTGATCATCTTCAAAATTATATTTGATTTTTGCTATTTGATCTTTGATTTGCTGCGAGAGCAGCCATGCCACCCCTGCCCCACAAAGCATAGTAGTGTGAACAATAGCGAAAGCCTTTGGTAATGTTTCAGAAGGTACGTGATGATCTGTTACAATCACATCTATTCCTTCTTGGTTGGCAAAATCAACAGCCTCGTTTGCTACAATTCCATTGTCAACTGTTATTATTAATTTGACATTTGGCATTTGAGATTTGATATTTGAAATTCCTTTCGAAGAAAGGCCATAGCCTTCTTCAACACGATTTGGAATATACGGCATAACATTGGCGCTACAACCATGCAGTGTCTCCCAAAGAACTGCTGTTCCCGTAATACCGTCAACATCATAATCCCCAAACACAATAATCTGCTCTTTTTGCGATATTGCTTTTTCAATCCGCGTGAGTGTCTTGTGCAGTTGCTTTTTATCGAACCCAACCAAACTAATGGTTACCTCTTCTAATTTCGGATGCAAAAACGAATCGATCTCTTTTTCCGTTTTTATTTTTCTATTCTCTAACAATAACGTAATGAGTTCCTCAACTTTGAACTTTGAACTTTGAACTTTGAACTTATTTTGTATTTCCCACCGCTTCATATATTCTGCGTAAATCAGCTCCTCATCCGCGAAAATCCTAAGATTTATCTGCTATACTATAGCAAAAATGATAGGAAAAATTCCTCAGAGTATTCGCTCCATTTATGAAACCTTCCAAAACGCTGGATTTGAAATCTATCTTGTCGGTGGCTGTGTTCGGGACCTGCTTTTGGAAAAATCCGTGAACGATTGGGATTTCACGACAAATGCCACTCCACAGGACATTCTCAAGCTTTTTCCAGACGGCTTCTATGACAATACGTTCGGCACTGTCGGCATCCCTATTGAAAGTGACGGAGAGCACGCCCTGCCTGCCCTGCCCTGCCGGCAGGCGGGCGGCAGGCAGGTTGTTGAAGTGACAACATTTCGTACAGAACACGGATACAAAGACAGAAGACACCCGGAAACGATCGCTTGGGGAAAAACGGTTGAGGAAGATTTGGCCCGTCGGGATTTTACTATAAATGCAATCGCTTTACAGTTAAATGCTAAACAAATCAATCAGTCTGTCATTGCGAGGAATTCTGCTTCGCTGAATGACGAAGCAATCCCAGAGATTGCCACGCCTTCGGCTCGCAATGACAATAACGGGCATTTTCAGCTCATTGATCCATATGGCGGACAGAAAGATATACAAAACAAAATAATACGCGCAGTAGGGGACGCAAGCAAACGCTTTAAGGAAGATGCGCTTCGCTTGATGCGTGCGATCCGGCTAGCGACGCAACTTGGTTTTTCAATCGAAGCTGAAACGCTCCAAGAAATTATGCATGATGCCGCATTATTAAACGACATTTCAAAAGAGCGGATTCGGGATGAACTGATGAAAATCCTCAGCAGTGAATTTGCCTATGAAGGAGTCATGCTTTTGAAAAATACCAATCTCTTGGAATACATTCTTCCTGCGCTTCTCGAAGGAATCGGCGTTTCTCAGGAGCGTCCCGGCAGACACCACAAAGAAGACGTATTTACTCACAATGTCCTGTCCTTGAAATACTGTCCCTCAACGGACCCGATTGTTCGGTTTGCAACGCTTATCCATGATATCGGGAAACCAAAAGTTGCAGCAACTGATAAAGAGGGGCTTGTCATCTTCTACAATCATGAGATCGAAGGAGCCAGAATTGCAGCTGAGATAAGTGATCGGCTACGATTCTCAAAAAAAGATAAAACAAAAATCGTGACACTCGTCCGATGGCACATGTTCACTGTGGATGAAAAAATAACCGATGCGGCGGTGAGACGATTTATTCGTCGGGTCGGTGTTGAGAGTGTTAAAGACATGATGGATCTTCGTATTGGAGACCGGTTAGGTGGTGGAACGCAAACAGCGGAAAGCTGGAGATTAAAATTATTCAAAAAACGGATTGAAGAGCAGCTTGCCCCATTACCCTTCTCTATCAACGATTTGGCAATCGACGGCAATGATATTATGAAGCAACTCCAGATCAAACCGGGACCTAAAATTGGAGAAATTCTGCAAAAATTGTTTGAAGAAGTTGACGAGGATCTCGCAAAAAATACAAAAGAATACCTACTACAGAGAGTGCAGAAACTTGCATAAATCAGACATTCTTTCTATAATGCGACATAGTTGAGCTTAGAATTCCTGGTTCGCAGGAGTGAAACACGAGGATCTGCCTTTTTACGTATGCTATTTCAATTACCCATTTTAAGAACGTAACTGCTGCACTTCTTCGGTAACCGCGAGTTCCTACTCAGACAAAATAATTGTCATTCTGAACCCATGCCGCACGTTGTGCCGCAGGACTTTCAGCTTGATTCAGAATCCCTGCCTTGCCGCCTGCCTGCCGGCAGGCAGGGCAGGCAGGTCTTTACAACATTCAAGGGATCCTGAAATAAAACTTGTCCTGAATTTAGTTCAGGATTCAGGATGACGTACTACTATGTCTAACGTCATTTTAGAGGTGAAAAACCTCACAAAACAATTTCCAGCCAAAGGCTGGTCGTCCTCTGGACGAGGCAATTATTTTACTGCAGTTGATGATATCTCCTTCACTGTCAAAAGTGGAGAAATTGTCGGATTTCTCGGTCCAAACGGAGCCGGAAAAACAACGACAATGCAAATGCTGCTCGGCGTACTCACTCCTACATCAGGAATCGTTGCCTATTTCGGAAAAGATCTTCACAAACATCGAGAAGAAGTACTGGAACAAGTTAATTTCTCAACTACATACACGCAATTCCCCTGGCGATTGACTGTTGCCGAGTGTCTCACCTTTATTTCTTATCTCTACGATATTCCAAACAGGAAAGAAAGAATAAACCGTATTGTTGAGTCATTTCGTCTTGAAAAATTATTGAAGAAAGAAATTGCGAATCTTTCTGCAGGACAGAAAACGCGGGTCAACTTGGCGAAAGCGTTCATAAATTATCCAAAAGTGCTTCTTCTTGATGAACCGACTGCATCGCTTGATCCTGAAGTGGCACTCCATGTCCGAAATATTATTGAAGAACAACGGAAAACGTATGACGTTTCTGTCCTTATCACATCACACAATATGGCTGAAATCGAGGAGCTTTGTGATCGGGTTATTTTTATCAATAACGGAAAAATCATTGCAGATGATCTTCCGCAGAATCTCGCAAAAAAAATAGCAGTGAGTCATATCGAACTACTCGTCTCAGAAAATATGGAAAAGCTCATCGAATATTGTGAAAAACAAAAACTCTCTTATTCTTTGAAAGGAAAATATATCCGTATAGATATGCAAGAAAAGGAACTATCCGATTTCCTTCAAAAACTTTCAAGAGAACAAATAGTTTTTGACGAGATAAGCATCGATAAACCTTCTCTTGAAGATTATTTTTTCTCAATTGCAAAGGTAAAATGAAACTACATAGAATAAAAGGAATTATTTTACGGTACTTGTTCGATCTTCGACATAGCTGGGACCGCCTCAGCGAGGTCTTCTATTGGCCGGTTATTGACCTTGTTATGTGGGGGTTGACTATCTCATACTTTAAACAATTCTCTCCAGATCCTACGCTTTTTGTGATCGCAATTATTTCAGGAATTATTTTCTGGATCTTTGCCTGGAGGGCAGAATATGAATTATCAATTAGTCTTCTCTCGGAGATGTGGGATAAGAATCTTATAAATCTTTTTGTGTCGCCATTGAAATTTTCAGAGTGGGTAAGCGCACTCCTGATATTGAGCCTTGTGAAAGGACTTATGAGTACTATTGTTGCAATGATTGTGGCATTTGTCCTCTTTCAAACGCATATTTTTACCTTTGGCTTTCTCATGATCCCGTTTATGATTCTACTTATCATGAGCGGTTGGGCATTAGGATTCACCATTGCAGGAATTATTCTGCGTTACGGCACAAAAGTACAAACACTTGCGTGGACCACGGCGTGGGCTTTCGCACCATTCTCTGCGATTTACTATCCGGTTGATATTTTACCTGGATGGGCACAATTTATTGCCCGTTGTCTTCCGACAAGCTACATTTTTGAAGGAGCAAGAGAAGTGTTGTTTCAAGGCGTACTTGATCCGATGAAGTTGGTAATCAGTTTGCTTTTGAATCTCGTTTATCTGACACTGGCACTGATATTCCTCTGGAAAAGTTTTAAGAAAGTACTGCAACGTGGATTAGTGAATGTCTATTAGTGTTTCATGTATACTCCTCTGTTTTCAAAATATAAATAATTATAATACCCAACGAAGCCCCGCTTGGCGGGGCGGGGCGGAGTGGTATATAATACTGCTATGACAAAACAGCAACTTCAGGATGAGTTAAAAAAATCGATGCTTGCAAAAGACGTCGTTTCGACGTCAACGCTTCGTATGCTTCTTTCTGCAATCAATTATTATGAAATCCAAAAAGGTGGCGCCGGATACACAGCTACCGATGAAGATACGTTGGCAGTCATACAAAAAGAAGCAAAGCAGCGAAAAGACTCAATTGAACAATTTCAATCAGCAGGCAGGCAGGATTTGGTTGAAAAAGAGACAGTTGAGCTCAAAATACTTGAATCGTATCTCCCTGAACAAATGGGTGAGGAAGAAATTAAGCAACTTGTTTCAGAAGCAATCCAGCAAACAGGCGCAGCTTCTATGCAAGACATCGGCAAGGTCATGGGAAACCTGATGCCGAAGGTAAAAGGGAAAGCGGATGGAAATCTCGTGAGTAAGCTTGTAAAAGAATCACTTACGAAAACAGGATAACTCTTGGCTGCGTACCGTTAATTGCTCCAGCACTCTGTTGTGCGACAATATCCTCTACTGAATGGTTACCAACGATGATATATGAGACTGGAGGACTTCTTCTTTTTAAACTTTTCGTTAATTTCCCAACAGCAACAGGAGGTGGAACCGCTTCTTTTCCCTCACCAACGCCAACTTCTCTTAGGAGAACGCCAAGCCGAGAACCCCTTCCTTGTGTCCCTTGCGGGAGATACGCGACTCCAACAACATTATTATTGGTCGCTAGGTCATGAAGAAATCTGTTGTGAGCTTTTTCTTCAGGCTCAAGTCCTGAGTCAGATGTCTCCTTCAAGAGAGCTGCCCGTGAAAGCATCGTAATATCCTTGTGACCACCCGGACGAGTTTCCTGCACTGCCATATCTTCAGGTATTCATACACTATACTTTTGCTGCTCTGTCAAACAAATGTCCTGGTTGCCTAGATACCGTATAAAATGCTCCTTTCTCTTTTTCCAAAAGGCAAAAGATACACGCTCGGTCAAAAAATAGATCAAGTTAGTCTAGAAATTTTTGAAAATATCATCCTAGCGGGGTATCTTCCACGTGAACAAAAGCTCCCTGTCTTACAAAAAGTAAGCATAAAGCTTGATCTTCTCAAAATACTACTCAGACTCGCTTTCGAAACAAAATGCCTTGACAATAAAAAGTACCAGCAACTCGTTGAGCAACTTTTAGAGATCGGCAAAATGCTTGGTGGCTGGATAAAAACACTAAAGATGTGAGAGACTATCAGAGGATCAAAACCGATATCGTCATTCCGGTTGTCAGACCAATTGTAGTTGACATCCGCCAGACCACCATTGTCAGAGTTACCACCGATGAGACGGTTATCGTCCTCGAATAAATGCCTAAGCCTTCTTGCATCACTGGAAATTTAGGTTCTGTTAACAACTATCTTTCCTGTATTTTATTCTGCTCTCTACATACGAGCACTAAGCTTAAGGCACGTAGTTCTCTTCCCTCTCTGTTTTATTGGAGAAGTACTCTTTTTATCTCCGCAGCGGAGATAAAAACTCGGAAATCTGTACCCAATAAAAGATGCGGCGATTCTAAGCCGTAGCTAGAGAATGCATGAACCTCATCAAGAAAAGTGTAGGAAAATTTATCCAAGTTTTCAAGCATCAAATTCCAAGGATATGCCAGGAGAAAAGCAACCAAGGTATCAAGCTTCTGAGGGAAATTCTACCAGAGGAGCAAAACCGACCCCGTCATGCCGGTTGTCAGACCAATCGTAGCTGACATGCGCCAGACCACCACCGCCAGAGTGACCACCGATGAGACGGCTATCGTCCTCGAATTTATCTGCGTACCATTCCCATGTATTTGTTTCTCCCCATTCTGGATAGTGCATATTCCCTAAGACGTTGAATTCAATTTCTCTTTTACTTCTTACAATGCCTTCGGATCCCAAAATACTAGCCAACTCTGGAAGTATAACCTGTTCAATCTCATCTGCTGAGGCACCAAAGCGAGAATTATCAGGAACAAAACGGTATTTTTGAACTCTACCTGTTTCTCTAAGATTCTCCATGAACGGAGCAAGGTAATCATCCTCATACATTTGCTTATCATCTTGGTAATTTGGCTTTCCTCTCCTATCAACGAGGTACCAGCCCTCTTTAAGCGTTGCTGCATCTTGAGGGAGATTTCCATCTTTTATTTGTTCCCAGAACCAATGCTCTGGTTTTACTTTCCAACCCGGCAATTTATCTCGTTCTTTTAAGGATTGCTTGGGAAGATAGTGAGGATCAAAGCCAGCAATATTGAGCTCACCTAATCTCTCAAGAGTAGTGAGTAAACCACTAGGAGGCTCTGGAACAGCAATGTCTTTTCCGAAAAATGCTCCAAGTGCTTCTCTCTCAGAATGGACTAACTGGTCTGCTGAAGGCAGTACTGCTTCTCGTGGTCGTTCAGAAGCTTCTATTCGAGCTTGCGTGATAAAGCAGCAATAATTGCGTCTGCACCTGGATCTACAACACCTGCATCAAAAAGCATTCGCAATGCGCTTTCAACAGCAAATTGCTGAACTGGATCTTGGTTGCGAGGATCTTTTGCTATTCTTGCTACTACTCTTTCCATTAGTTCAGGAGTTTAGCACACTATAAGGCTTTTCGTCAAACAAAACCAAGAACAGGCAATAGTAAATGAAGTGCTTTTGTATTTTTAAAATTGAAATCCCAAAATTTCAACGAGCCCCCGAAGAGATTTTTGCAAATGAACTTCATTATCCTCAGTAATCCTTTTCGCTATTTTCCTAAGAACGTGTAATGCATCAGGAGCATTGATGTCATCCTCCATGAAAAATTCAAACTTTTTTATGCAATAGAGATTCTTTCGTCCTTCGTTTGTTTTTACTTCTAATGCTGTTTTTATTGCAACAATATTTTTCTCTGCTTCCTTTATTTCTTCCTCATGAAATTCCCACGGTACCCGATAGTGATGTGTTAAAAACATCCATCTGATCGCATTTGCTGAGTACTTTTTCAATAAATCTTTTACCATAACCAGATTTCCAAGGGACTTTGACATCTTTTCACCCTCATGCAAAAGCATTGCAATATGCATCCAATATCCGACAAACGGACGCTTACCCGTGTAACTTTCAGACTGTGCAATTTCGCTTTCATGATGCGGGAAGATAAGGTCTCTTCCTCCACCATGGATGTCTATTTGCTCGCCGAGATATTGATGAATCATCGCTGAACACTCGATATGCCAGCCGGGACGACCTTTTCCCTGCCTGCCCTGCCCTGCCGGCAGGCGGGCGGCAGGCAGGCCCCATGGACTCTCCCAGAACGGCTCATCTTTTTTGGATTTTTGCCAGAGAAGAAAATCAAGCGGATGTTTTCTTAAAGTATCATCCGGATTTCCCCCGCGCTCTCTTGCAATAAGAAGCATCTGTTTCTCGGTCAACTTACTCAATGCTCCATATGACTTAAATTTTTTATAATCGAAATAGACGTTGCCGTCGTTCTCATATGCAAACTCTTTCGTAATGAGCCCTTTTGTAATCTCAATAATTTTCCCAATTGATCCTGTCGCCTTGACATAATGCGTGGGTGGCAGGATGTTCAACGACCGCATGTCGGAAAGAAATCGATTGGTCCAGTAATCACCAAGCTCTCTCCAATCTCTTCCAACTTCTTTCGCTTTCTTGAGAATATCATCATCGATATCGGTAACATTTTGTACGTACTGAACATCGAAACCCTTATAGGCTACATACCGGAGAAATACATCAAATATCGTATAGGTAAATGCGTGTCCGAGATGCGTTGTGTCATACGGGGTAATGCCACAGACATATATCTTTACCGTTTTTTTATCCAGTGGGACAAACAATTCTTTTTTCCGCGTTTGAGAATTATAAAGTAACATGAAGTAAAAATTCTAGCGTATTACCTCTTAATGCACAATGATTATTTCTTTCTTTTCTGATCCAATTCATGCCAAACAACCAGAAGTGGTGCGGCGTTAAATATGGATGAGAACGTACCACTTGCTATACCAATCAAAAGTGCGACAACAAACCACCGAATCGTCTCCCCTCCAAAGAGTAAGAGGGTAAATAAAACAAGTAGTGCTGTTAAAGAAGTGTTTAAGGATCGACTTAATGTCTGTAATATTGAGTCATTCACGACTTGTGCAAGCGTCGACCCACCTGTTCTGAGTAAATTTTCTCTTATTCTATCGAATACGACAATCGTATCATGCACTGAAAAACCGATAACAGTAAGGAGCGCAGTAACGAACAAACTATCCGCCTCAACGCCAAAAAAGTGTCCAAGAAGAGAAAATATCCCTATAACGACTAAAACATCATGTATCAACGCGATAATAGCGCATACGCCAAATCGTAGACTTGACGCGGGCTTAGGCACTTTACGAAAAGATAATGCGATATAGAAAACTATGAGAAGTGAAGCAAGAACAAGGGTTTTTAACGCGTTTAACGTCGTCTCTCTCCCTATTGTCGGACCGACTGTTTCAAATTGCTCCTGTCGGAAGGTATCAAGCTGTTGATCGAGTTTTGTTAACAATTGTCTGTTCTGTTTTTCGTTCAGCGGGGGAGTTCGAACAACGACACTATTCTTTGCAGGCTGCAACGTAGCGATATGGATTTTTTCCTCGGTAAAAACAGATCGAATGGTATTTATTTCTTTTTCCGTAACATTCTTTGGAAACGACAACGTCAGTCGGGTACCACCCGTAAAATCAATTGACAGCCTCAGGCCATAGAGAAAAAGTGATATAAGGCCGGGAATGATTACCAGAAGCGAAATGAGAAAATAGATATTTTTATGTTTAATAATTGTAAGCATAGTTATCGCGTGTTATAGACCATTCGTAAGAAAGTCCGTGTGACAAGAATCGCTGAAAACATAGATACGAGAACCCCTATAGCCAAGGTCAATGCGAATCCCCGAACCATACCTGTTCCGAAATAGTACAAAATTCCACTCGTGATAAGACTTGCTATATTCGAGTCCCGAATAGATGACCATGCCCTTGTAAACCCCAAGGCTAACGCCTGTTCATCCGATTTCCCTTTTCGCAACTCTTCACGCATCCGCTCAAAGATGAGAATATTTGCATCAACCGCAATACCTATGGAAAGAATAAACCCGGCAATACCGGCAAGAGTCAGCGTCACCGGAATAAGTCGAAAAAACGCCAAAGTAATAAGGGTATAGACAATAAGTGCCAGACTCGCAATAACTCCTAGCCTTCCATAGAGTATTATCATAAATATTACGATAACAACAAATCCTATTGCGCCGGCAATAAGGCTTTTCTGAACAGAGGTACTTCCAAGTGTTGCGCCGATTGCCCGCTGCTCAAGAACGCTCAGTGAAACAGGTAATGCGCCGGCATTCAACTGCAGCTGAAGAGCTTTTGCCTGTTCCGTTGTAAACGAACCTGAAATAATCGCGTTTCCATCGAGGATTGGGTTTTGCACAACAGGGGCATCTACCATAATGTTATCCAGAGAGAATCCTAACCGTTTTCCAACATTTCTTTTCGTGATAGCAGCAAACTTCTTCGCACCTTCTCCTGTGAATGCAAGCTGGACAACAGGCTGCCCACTGTTCGGATCAAATGTAACCGTTGACTGCCGAAGATCGGCACCCGAGAGATCGGTCTTCTTGGGATTTTGACCAAGAAATACCTGGCTATTGAGAGGAATTTGGTCTGGTGGTGCTAGCTCTGCTGCTCCTGTTGCCCCTTCTTCCCAGAATGTCAGCTTCGCTGTCGTACCAATGAGGCTTACTGCCTGGTTCACGTCGGTGACACCCGGAATTTCAGCAATAACACGGTAGTCATTGTTTCCGGCAGCTGTTTGCACAACAGGCTCTGAAACCCCGAAAAAATTCACTCGTCGCTCAATGACTGTTTTTGCCGATTCGAGTGCATTTTTACGTTGATCGTTTGGGACAGATCTCATATCTGCTCGTAAGGTAATACTCGTTCCTCCCTCAAGGTCAAGACCTTTTCGAAACGAAAGATTCCGTTCTACACGGATAAAACGCAACAAGCTCTGCGTGTCAACAAGTTGAATTTTCTTCGGAAGAGAAATTGCTGTTTGTGTTCCTGGAAGTAGTATCTTCTCAGGAAGGTGGATTTCCTTTGGACTATTAATAAGGAATGCAATAAGTGATATAAAAAGAATGAAAATAAAAAGAAACGTCGGACGCTTCCTCATGTCGCTAGCATTGCCTCCTCGTCCCCAAGAAGCATGACCCGAGATCCGGAGAGAATGCCTATAATGAAGGGATCATTTCGTTTCTTTCGGAATTTAAATTCTTCCTCGGTCATTGCCGTGTAATTAATTTCAGTATTAAGACGGGCTTCTTCATTCCGGACAAGAACTGCAAGCTCAGGCAAGACGACTGTCCCAACAACCATAAAATCGACCTGATCCGGATACCGCTTGATACGACGAACGAAACTCCCCGAAAACATTGCATATTTTATTTTTCCAAGTTTGGCTCTGTTTTTCAGGAAATCTGCACCTAAACCGATCGTTTTTGAGGCAAGCTCTAGCAAGTCAAAATAAAACGGATAATTTTTGGATAGGGAGTAATACACTCTGTTTGCCCTATTCTCTTTGATGAAAATCCCTTTTCCTTCGAGGTATTGCAGCTCACGGCGTACCGCGTTAATCTCGTCGCCCGTCCTTCGAACACACTCCCGGACGTGGTACATCTCATACGGATTTGCGAGAAAAACGTTGAGAAGTTTGACTCGAGATTTTGATGTAATTAAATCAGATAACATATTTCCTGCCCCTTATTATAACTTATAGCCGGTTTATTTGACTTCTAAGACACCCTCCAGGGGCAGGATTTCAAACCAAATGAGACCTCTATTAAATTCGATTTTTGACCCATCACTTGCAGTCAGAATCGTTCGAGCTTCTCTCTTGTCTTTTCTCCATGTTGCTTTAATCTGTTTTCCATCCTGGAAAATGACTGCATTCCCTGTCCCTTTGTTTCGATACAAACGATGTGCATTTCCTTCATACCCATCATTTGCTGAACTTTCTCGCATATATAATACCACAATATTTTTTGCACTCAGCTGTTTCTTCGTATTTTGATCGGTATATACTGCGCCACCATTTTTTCGCATATAAACATTGTTCTGCTTATCGTACGTCCAATCAATGGCATATTGCTTGTATTTTTCCCACATTTCAAGATGCACCGTCTGTGCGCTTGCCCTCTCATCGGTCTTCGCATCTTCTTTGAAATCATATGGCACAAATGATTCATCCCATGTATTCTTATCTTCATCGACATTGGTCAATTTTCGAGACTCTGCAACTTTCCATAGCTTTGATGTCGTGGAGTACATCGTGTGCTCTGTCGCAACTTGTCTCCCAAGCCTACTCTCATCCCTCCTGAATGTAGGAAAACCTATGGAAAACTGATTCATATCATTGTAGACACTCCATCCATAGTCACCAATCTGGCCAAGTGCGTTTGCCGGACCGGGAGTATTTGCTCCGCCGACATGCGCGTACAGCGGGTAATCACCATATTCTGAAACCCAATCAAGAAAATACGTTCGTGCAGATCGGACCGGTCCGATAATTCCTGCGTCCTGACAATAAAATATTGCTAAAAACCGGGTAATACCACCTTCTGCCACAGCTTCATAGATCACATCGGCAAATGAAATCCCTGACTGCGGTCGTGAATCTTCATGATTCTCGATCATAACGCCAAGCGGCCTATGCTTCTCCCACCATTGTTTTTGCTGCTTTGAATACTTTGCGCCATTGAGCGGGCATTCCTGTGTTTTTGGTAAGGACTCATCAAAAGTTAGTGCATCAAAATCGTTCCCTTTTTTTGCTTCATCGACAGGGGTGACGGGAGTAAGCGAATCGATAACAGCACTATTCACAAAAAGCTTATATGATGTGACAGCCGAAATGACATAGACAATTAATGACAGAACTATTGTTGTAACAAGTTTGCTTTTCATGTAAGATTATTCGTTTCCGATATGAGTTGCTAATTTGAGGGCTTTTTTCTCTTCGTCTGAAAGTTCATGATCTGATCCCTTCCCTGCAACTATCTTCTTAGCATACCATCTTGTCCCAGATCGAGAATATAATCCAGAAATAACAATTCCCGTATCATTCGCATCAATGAGTGCGACGATAAAACTCTGGTCTCCACCCGTATCTTTAAAGGGATTAAACCTGAGAAGACCGATTTTCTGGATATGAAACTTTCCCTCTTCCTCTATTTTATCACACCGTTTGGATAGTTCTGCAATATGTTTTTTTGAAAGTGATAGCTCTTTTGTTAGGGCTTCAAGAAGGGATGGGAGGCTTTTCTGTTCACCATTCTCTTCAAAAATGAGGTACTTTGTATGCAGCTTCCAAAACAGATAGGATAGTGCCGAGAGCCAAGCAACAATAAGCAAAATGGCAATCAGCCCTACAGTAGACAGCATACTGTAAGCATATTAGCCTCTTGACAGCCTCGTGTCAATAGTGTAATCTAGGCTACTATAATGGCTAAGAATAGAAAAACTCGAAAAGAGAAAAAGTTAGCCGACCTTCGACATACAAGTTTTGTCGAAGGCAGAACAATCACTGCTTCTCAACCGACACAAGAACCGCCTCGTGGAATATCATACTCTTTCTCTTCGGCTTCTCCTTCTCCCTTGCAGACAAAAACGAGCGTTGCGGCAATTGACTACTCATACGTAAAAACAGATTTGCTAAAAACCACTCTCCTTACAAGTGCAATCATTATTGCTGAATTGGTACTTTTTTCATTGAAATTGTGGTAAATACCATCTTTCCATGGCAAATAATCGATATGCAAATAATTCTATTATGAAGGGGGGTGAAAACCATGGCCGAAATGTATTGCGTAAAATGTCGAGCAAAAAGAGATGATCCAAATGCACAACCTGTCACAATGAAGAACGGTAAGCCAGCAATGAAAGGAAAATGTCCAGTTTGTGGAACAGGTATGTACAAAATTGGAAAAGCTTAAACGTCGAAGATCCTCCGAATCCGCCAGCTGGCGAGAAGGAGGACAGTTTTCTTCTTGAGCGTTCATCAATGAATTCTCAAGAAACACAATAAAAATCCCTCGCTCTGCGAGGGATTTTTGTTTGATCATCTTTTGTCATTGCGAGGAATGAAATGACGAAGCAACCCCATCTTGAGATTGCTTCACTTCGTTCGCAATGACAATATAAAAAGCTGTATAATACTTGCTATGACAAGAGAACAAAAAGTACAACTCATTATTAAACGCCTTTCGAAAGTGTACCCAAATCCAAAAACCGCTTTAAACTTCACAACTCCACTCGAGCTACTCGTTGCGACGATTCTCTCGGCTCAAGCAACTGATAAGCTGGTCAATCTCATCACCCCTGAGCTATTTAAAAAATACAAAACAGCCAAAGACTATACAGATGCATCAGTAGAAGATATCGACAATATGATTAAAAAAGTAAATTTTCACAATAATAAAGCGAAAAACATACAAGCCGCAGCAGCAATTATTGCAGAGAAATATAAAGGGAAAGTGCCGGACAATATGGAGGAGCTTGATGCGCTTCCGGGTGTTGCACGAAAAACAGCAAATGTTGTTTTGGGGAATGCGTACCACAAAGCAGAAGGGATCGTCGTCGATACCCATGTCATGCGGTTGTCTACCAAACTAGGATTAACAGATAAAAAAGACCCTGAGAAAATAGAGCAGGATTTGATGAAGATTGTTCCGAAAGAGCACTGGATCGATTTCTCTCACATGCTCATTCTTCACGGCCGTGATATATGCACCGCCCGCCCCCATACCTGTGAAGGGTGCCCTCTCGGAGACCTTTGCCCTGATCAGAAGAAATAATTTACTACATCAACTCATCAAAGAGGGGATTGATGTCGACTTTGTCGATTGGCTGTCTGACAAGCGGGGACGTAGCAATCTGCGGCATGCCGTCTTCCCAGGTTGGCCGCTCTTCACGATAGAAAATCCCGGTTGCGACTTTTTCTTTTTCCCCCTCTTTCAGCGCTCGGCGCAAAGGCCATTCTTCGGCTCTGGCAAATGCCTGAATCTTGTCTTTCGGATCATGTCCTGCTTCCTCAAGCTTATAGACTCTTTCATAGAACCATGAGAAAGTATTGTGGTGATTGAATGTGACACATGGCTGCATTGTATCGACCATGGCAAATCCCTTGTGTTTTACCGCTTCCACTAAGAGCTGGGTTTCCTGCTTATTGTCGCCTGAAAAACCCCGTGCGACAAACGTAGCACCGGCTGCAAGGCCAAGAGACATGGGATTCACCGGCGCTTCAGTGACCGGTACGGGTGTCGCCTTGTTCTTATCCCCGATACTCGTTGTCGGTGAGTACTGCCCCGTTGTCAATCCATAAATCTGATTGTTATGAATCAGAAGTGTCAAATCGACATTGCGTCGTGCCGCATGCATCAGATGATTACCCCCTTCACCATACTGATCACCATCGCCTCCAATGACGATAACCTTCAGTCCATGATTAGCAAGCCGTATTCCTTCTGCAACGGGCATTGGACGGCCGTGTAGGCCGTTAAAACCATATGTCTTGACCCAGTATGGCAACTTGCTCGAACAGCCTATCCCTGAGACGAGAACAACTTCCCACGGATTAAGCTCAAGCTGAACGATCGCATTCTTCAGCGATACCCAAATACCAAAGTCTCCGCAGTTGTGCAAAATTGCGTTTTCAGTCACATATGCATTTTCTGTATCTACCTCAAAATTGTGCACAGGTCCCCTGTATGGCTTCGTCTCAATTTTCTTAATCGGCAAGAATGCAAAATCCTTTGTGATCAAGCTTCTTGAACGATCTGTCACCTTGTCTGAATTACCATTAAGAAAGGTTTGTAAAAGAGAAAAATCGTGTGGATCGATGACTTGAATGGAATAAGAAACTTTGTGGATACTATATGCTTTGTTAACAGTAATCGTTGGTAAAATTCCCTGACGAAGAAGAAGCATTTTTACTTGCTCGCAAAGCACTTTTGAGATCGTTTTGTAATTAGCTCTGTGCGTTTTTTGACTTACCCATCCATCTCCCCTCCACATTCCTTTAAGAAGCTCTGTCTGCCTCTCTTTTGAGAGATACATGAGGAAATCTGGAATTTTTTTCTGTTCAGCTCCTTTCCCAAACCATGTTTCAAATATTTCTGATAGATATGACGAATTAAACGAAAGATCAATCGTCTTTTTCCCTTTGCGATATCGCTTTATTGACGAGAGACTAAAAAGATCTTGCATCACTGTTATGACATCATCTGCAAAATCCTCTTCTTTTACGTGAAAGGTAAAATTAATCGACCGTCTATGCACATATCCTTCTGCGATATAATATCCAGCAAGTCGCAAAAACGCCTTGTCCAATCGAACTTCTTTGGGTAAATCCCGGCTTCTCGTATCCTTGGTTTTTTTGTCGTATAGGAGCGCTACTGAAGAGAGATCCCTTACCTCTTTAAGAACAGGATACAGAAGGTAGTCACCGGTTTTGAGCTCTCCAGCTTCGATCCATTCTGATTTCCATTCTTTATTGTGTAGCTTCTTATGTTTCCTGCGGACTGCAAGTATAGGATGCTCTGGGGTAAGTGACGTTTCACCGAAATACTTAGAAACGAGTTTATACAAAACCCCCTCATGGACATGCTCCATGACCTTGGTCACTTCATGTGGCATCCCGTCACTTCCAATAACGCGGTCACTTTCCTTAATCTTCGTCACGACTCGCGAAGAGGGATTCGTTTGAATAAATGTCTCCGGTACGACACACCCCGGACACCAGTTTGGCTTATCGTATGTTATTTCTAAATCTTTTACTGTCGTCGGCATATTATTTATGAGCGAATACCCCAACCCACATACCTGTTTCTATCTCATCCAACTCATGTGTTACTTCTATAAAATCTGCCTTTTTCATCAAATCGATAAGTTCCTCAGGGTCATAGTATGTGTAATATCGCTTCAATTCTGCATTCCCTCTTTTCTCAACAGTGAATTTCTCACCTTTTCCAACACGCCAGCTTGAGAAAAACACACCACCCGGCTTGAGCAGTGCATGAATTCTCTTCAATATAGGCAGCAAGTTTTCTCTTGGAACATGGACAAGACTCGCGCTCGCCCACACCCCTTCAAAGCTCTCTTTTGGCAAAGGTAACTCCTCAAAATCCATAACAAAAAATGCTCCGTCCGGTACTTTTATTTTTGCGAGGTCGATAAGTTTCTCTGAGTTATCAATCCCGGTCACATGCAAACCATGCTCGATAAAATAATGTGCGTCTCTTCCTGCCCCGCATCCGACATCAAGCACTTGATCATTTGCTTTCAGCTGATCTGCAAATGATGCTATCCACTGTTTTAACTTCCCGCGAAATGCTGCCGCAAAAGATGCAAACTCCTCTGCATGTTCATCATAGCTCTGTTTTGTAATCTCTTTATAATCTTGTACTGCAGTCATATAAATGATTTCACCTTTCCTGCCACGTTAGCTTTTTGCTAAAAGAGCTTTTACGTGATCGACAATCTCTTCGGGATAGAACGGCCGTCCGTCATATTTTCGCAAATGCTCATTCATTACGAGACCTGTCCGTTCACGGATCAGTCCTTCAAACTGTCCTTCATGATTATTTTCTATTATCAATGTTTTCTTCGCTTGCTTCAGAAGGATGGCTAATGGCTCAGTCGGGAATGGATTCAAGTATGACACTTTGACAAAATTAACGTGGATTCCATCCCGCTTAAGCCAGCGCATCGCCTCAAGAATCGGCATCTTGGTTGATCCGAATGACACAAGTGTCAGTGGTGCCTGCTGCAATGTCGCGAGATTCTCGGATTCACTGCTATATAGTTCAGGCTTTGGAAAATCAGAAAGAGCCGTTTCCATTTTCTTAAAGCGCTTATCCATCATTGCTTGGCGCACCTCAGCCTCTTCATTGTAAAGCCCACGCTCATCGTGCTCATCTGACCCGGTAAGGCTTATCCCGCCTTTCTGTCCCGGCAAACTCCGGGGAGAAATGCCGTCCGTTGTCAGCAAATATCGCTTGTAGTCAGTTTGTGCTGCGACTTCCGCATCAGTTAAAAGTTTGCCACGTTGCAAAACAAATGTATCACTCATCTCCCTCAGTATCTTCGATTCAACCGTAACGTGTCCCTCGTTGAGGTATTTATCAACAAGAACGATAACCGGCAAATGATATTTCTCAGCCAGATTAAATGCATGCATGGTGTGATAGAAAGCTTCTGTCGGATCCCCCGGCGCGACTATGATTCGTGGAAAATCTCCTTGGTGTGCATGAAGCACAAATCGCAAGTCTCCTTGTTCTGTCCAGGTCGGCATGCCGGTCGCCGGTCCGGGACGCATTCCCATAATAATAACGATTGGCACTTCTGTTTGTGCTGCAAGACCCAACCCTTCAACCATGAGCGAAAAGCCTCCGCCTGAAGTTGCGGCCATGGACCGAACGCCAGCATATGCGGCTCCAAGCGCCATATTGATTCCAGCTATCTCGTCCTCAGGCTCTTTGACAACAATATTGTATGTCAGTGCATTTGCGACAAGCGTTGTCATAACTCCGTTGATCGGTGTCATCGGATAGATCGCAGCAAACTTCAATCCAGCCTTAATACTCCCGAGTGCTATTGCCTCTGCTCCGCCAATGAGAAGATTCTTTTGTTCTGTTTTTGCTATATTTGCAACGAGTGTCTTCCCATACTGCCCGACAACATGGTCAAAACCCGCTTTTGACGTGTTCACATTTTCACCGACGACCTGTTCACCTTTCCTGCCAAAAATATCATTCATAATCTTCTCAAGAATTGAGAAATCTGATGAGAAGAGTGCCAATGAAGCGCCGACGGCAACCGTATTGATCATGAGCCGATCTGCACCAAGTTTCTTTGTCAACTCAAGAAATGGTACAGGATAAAGCTTTACAGTGGGAGAAAAATCTTCTGCTTTCACTTGAACGATATTTGGATCGAATATCACAACAGCATTGGGAGAGAGCTCTGTTTTGTGAAGGGTGATCGTTTCAAGATTAAGTGCGACGAGAATGTCAACGGGCCGCTTCTGAGAAGTCATCTCGACATCACTCCCCCTTACATAATATGCATTATGTCCTCCACGAATGAGAGATGGGTATTCAACGTAATCAAAAACATGAAGACCAAGACGGGTAAAAATCTTTGACATCATGAGCCCAACCGTCATGATTCCATACCCCGCCTCACCACCGATCAACCACTGCAAATCAACCATACAAGTATTATAGATGAAAGAAAAGCCGACAAACAACCGTTGGATTCATATGTGTATTATTGCTATATCGAAAAGCGAGATAAATTCATTCGCAGCAGGGATCCTTATAACCGCAAGACTTACAAATTGCGTCTCTTGTCCCCGGCATATCGCCCATAGGCGTTTTACAAACGGGACAAGGTTGGGTTCGAAACATGGTCGGCTGCCCACCTGAAAGAGAACTGAAAGTCGATTCATTATACAGCATGTTTTGCTCTAAAAGTTGTGATCGACTTTCACTTAGCGAGCTGGTTTGTGTTTTTGGAGTAATGGCTGCGTGTTTGCGAGCGTCTCTTGCAGCGTGTGGTAGACGACCATGTGCCTTATGCTTCCGGCCAGACTTGCTTGACTTCATTACCTTTTTCATCGACTTCGATGATAATAATCGCATTTACCGGGCAAGACTTCGAAGCATTCATGATATTGGTTTCATCATCAGCAATATCTTCATAACGAACAAAATCCGATGTTGTTGTCCCGTCTTTTTTCTTAATTACCGCTTTCCCTTCATTATCTAAATCAAAGGTGTTTGGCGCGACAGCGACACATGACGCAGCGCCAATGCAGAGGGTTCGATCGACTTTTACTTTATACGGCATACAAATAAATTTAAAATTTAAAGTGCAAAATGCAAAGTTAGACAAGAAATATTTATAAAATAAAGTTCCTTAATTTTGAACTTTCAACTTTGTACTTTGAGCTATTTTAGGCAGTCTTGCAACACAGCCCACCCAAGTAGCGCGCACTTTTTCCTCGTTTCTGACAGCTCAATTTCTAACAGGTCAAGCATATCGTGTTGGCTAAATTTTGTCAATGCAGTTTTTTTCTTCCCCTTTGCAAAATCAGTCAGCATGGACGCTGCCGCAAGACTAATCGCACACCCTTTTCCTTTAAAATGAATGTCACGAACAGTATCGTCCTCCGTGCTCACAAATAGCTCAATTTCATCGCCACAGAAAGGATTATATTGCATCGACGATATATCAAAAGTATGTGGCTTTCCAAAATTATGCGGATCTTTGTAGTGATCCAGTATTTCTTCTCTATATAAATAATTATCCATTGCTTTTGTGTATTCTCACTGTCTCATCGATGAAGAAATCTACTCCGTCAGAACGAAGCTTGATGTATCCGGTGTTTTCAATTGATCCTGTCGGAAGTTCCCGATACGTCGCGAACCCGAGATGAATGAGGAACGTCCTCATGACATTCCCATGTGAAACGAGTAAAACATGTTTTCCGGAGTATGCGACGGCAACTTCACGGGCAAATCGGATAAACCGTGAAACAGCTTCCTCCTCTGTTTCCATATCGGGAAGAAAACGAAATTTCCATCGTTCTTCATCAGAAAGCGCTTCCATTCTTGTAAGATATTCCCTGATTCGCTTTTTATAGATCTCTTCGTCACTCCCTTCCATACTGCCGTAGTTGCGTTCCCGAATAAGCGCAGACACATTAACTGCCAATTTCCGCTCCAGGTTAAGAATCTCAGCTGTTTGCTGGGTACGAACCAGATCTGAGGCGTAGACTGCCGCAAAGGCAATGTTCTTGAACCTGTCTCGCAAAGAGGATGCTTGCTGTTTCCCTTTTTCAGTAAGATCGGTATCCAAACCAAGTATCCCCGAAGCATTCGCTGTTGTTTCACCATGTCGCACGATATATATCGTGCAATATTGTTTCGTCGTATCCATAACTAAACTCCTCTAAAATCAAAACAATGTGTAATACCCAACGGAGCCCCGTTTAACGGGGCGGAGTGGTATATTTTTGATAAAAATATTTCCGCCACAAATCCTTGAAAAATGGAAGTGTGAGGGTAGAGAGGAAAAATCCAATTGCAGGAACAATCGCATTAATCCACGGGTTTTGTATACCTATAACATTAAGATATAATCCAATCGCAATATAGGTAAAAAGGATCAACAAACCTTTTCTCATGTAGCTCGTTTCCCACGCCTTATCCGTCTCTACTTTCCTGTTTCGATCTTCAATTTTTTCTAATCGTTTTTCAAAATCTTCAAGTGTTGGCATGTGAGTATTCTACCACTTTAGAGGCTCAGAAAAAAATTAATGTCACTTCGATTGAAAAATTTTCTTTACTTTCTTTATTCCCGAAATGAACGCATCGATATCTTGTTCGTCATTGTATATATAAAAGCTTGCCCGGGTTGACGCTGGAACTCCTAAGCGCGTATGCAGAGGCATTGTGCAATGATGCCCCGAGCGGACACAGATATTCATATCTCCCAGGATCTGTGCGGCATCGTGGGGATGAATCCCGTCTATGGTAAATGAAACGACGCCGCTTCGTGCGAGAAGATCCCTTGGGCCAAAAACAGTAATGCCATCAACATTTTGTAACGCTTCCATGCAATACTTCGTAAGTGTTTTTTCGTGCTCTTGAATACGATCCATGCCAATCGCATTGAGAAAATCAATTGCCGCACCAAGACTCACGATGCCCGCAATATTGATGGTTCCCGCTTCAAATTTATTAGGAAGCCCGGCAAATGTGGTTTTTTCGATTGCGACCTCGCGTATCATATCCCCTCCATAGAGAAACGGCGGCATTGCTTCCAATAATTCTTTTTTTGCATACAGCACACCAATCCCTGTCTCAGCAAGCATTTTGTGCCCTGAAAAAACCAAAAAATCACAATCCAACGCTTGGACATCAACCGGTTTATGCGGAACGGCTTGGGCAGCATCGACGATAACTACAATTTCTGGATTTTCTTTTCTTACCGTAGCAATAAGCTCTTTTAGCGGATTAATCGTTCCAAGCATGTTAGAAATGTAGGTTATTGCAATAATTTTTGTTTTTTTAAAGTTGATATTTGCTTGGAAATTGAGGATTGAAATTTGAGAATTTTCGTCCATATCAAGCACGTGAAATTTTGCTCCTTTTTCCTTTGCGAGTTGCTGCCATGGCACAAAATTGCTGTGATGCTCCATAATGGTTGTCACGACAATATCCCCCTGATCAATATTTTCCCTACCCCATGTATACATCACTAAATTAACGGCCTCTGTGGCACTTTTGGTAAAAATTATTTCTTCCGGACGTCTTGCGTTGATGAATTTTGCGACCTTTTGGCGTACTTCTTCAACTTTCTTTGTCGCTTGCTCCGCAATAGGGTAGAGTCCTCGATGAATGTTTGCGTTATATGATTCGTAATACGCACGTACCGCATCAAGAACCATAACAGGCTTTTGACTTGTTGCAGCAGAGTCAAGGTATATCAATTGTCTATTTTGAAAAATTGGAAACTGTTTCTTTATATCCTTCATGCGGAGCCCCCAAGCTTCTTTTCAACGGCTCTTCTTTCTTTTTCCGGCAATAAACGTTTGATTTGATCAAAAAACCCTGTAACGATGAGGCTTTCTGCCTCCTCCTCGCTCAACCCTCGTGAGCGAAGATAGAGAAGCTGCAGCGCGTCAGGCCTTCCGATTGTTGAGGCGTGTCCTGCTTTTACCTCGTTCTCATCAATCTCCAAAGATGGCACACTTCTTCCTTTCGCATCATCAAAAAGCAGTACTTTTGAATCGAAGAATCCGTTCGCGTTCTTGGCGCCTTTTCTTATCCGCACAATACCGTCATTGTTGAACGACGACCTATTTTTGAAAACACCACGAATCCTTGTGAGGCTCGTTGTATGCTTCCCTTCATGCATTACATCTGTTGTGAAGACAACCGCTCGATTTTCAGTCGCAAAAAAGAGTCCGAGAACGGTCAGTTTCGCTCCATCTCCGACTAACCGTGCAGCAAGATGTATTTCAGTCTCATCGTCATCAATCCAAATGACAGGCAGAATTTTTTCTTCGTTTTTTTTAAGTACTAACTCTATCTTTTTCATTATTTAAGAAGGGGTGGCAGATATTAGGACCCCGACTCACTAACCAACCGAGCCAGTCATTTCTAACTGTATTAGTCGATTGAGCTCAACCGCATACTCCATAGGAAGCTCTTTCACAATCGGTTCCATAAATCCGTTCACGATCATCACTTCTGCTTGCTGCTGCGACATGCCACGGGATTGAAAATAAAAGAGCTGCTCTTCTCCAATTCTCGAAACAGATGCTTCATGCCCGATCGTCACCCGCTCCTCACCAATATCCATTGTCGGATAGGTATCGGAACGGCTGAGTGAATCAAGAATGAGTGCATCACACCGTACGGTCGACTTGCAATTCTCTGCTCCCTTTATCACTTTGAGGAGTCCTCTATATGATGTCCGGCCACCATCTTTACACACTGATTTTGAAGTAATAGCAGAGCTTGTTTCAGGAGCAAGATGAATAGCTTTCCCCCCCGCATCTTGGTGCTGTCCCGCCCCTGCAAATGCAAGAGATAGTACTTCTCCTCGTGCCTTTCTTCCTTTCAAATACACAGACGGATACTTCATTGTCAGTTGACTGCCGAGATTTCCATCAATCCACTCGCCGATTCCTTCCTCCTCAACAAACATCCGTTTCGTGACTAAGTTATAGACATTTTTGCTCCAGTTTTGAATTGTCGTGTATCGTACCCGGGCTCCTTTCTTGACGACAATTTCAACCACGGCAGCATGAAGAGAATCCGTGGTAAAAATAGGCGCGGTACAACCTTCTACATAATGCACATATGACCCCTCATCTGCAATAATAAGCGTGCGCTCAAACTGACCCATGTTTTTGGCATTGATTCTGAAATATGCTTGCAAGGGAAGCTCGACCCGGACACCTTTTGGAACGTAGATAAACGATCCTCCTGACCAGGTAGCGGTGTTTAGCGCTGCAAACTTATTATCTGCAGCCGGAATTATGGTGCCGAAATATTGCTTTACCAGCTCCGGATATTTTTTAACTGCCGTATCGGTATCGACAAAAATAACCCCTTTTTTTTCTAACATTTTTGAGATACTGTGATAGACGACCTCCGAATCATACTGCGCACCAACGCCTGAGAGGAACTTTCGCTCCGCTTCCGGAATACCAATTTTTTCAAACGTATTTTTTATTTCACTGGGTACATCGTCCCAGGTTCTTCCCTGCTTGTCTGTCGGCTTCACATAGTAATAAATATTGTCAAAATCTATACGAGAAAGATCACCGCCCCACGGTGGCATTTGTTTTGCATAAAATATATTCAGGGCTGCAAGTCTTTTCTGAAGCATCCATTCCGGCTCCTGTTTCATGCCCGATATCTCCCGTACGATATTTTCGGATAAGCCTTTTGGCGTTGAAAAAAATGGCGTTATATCATCATGGAAACCAAACTGGTAATTAACATCAAGACTTTGCATATCAAACTGCTTGCCCTTCCGAAGCTTTAGCGAAGGAGGGCTGCATATCCTCCCCTTTCAATCTCGCGAACCAATTCCATGCCTCCTGATTTTTTGATTTTTCCATCAATCAATACATGCACTTTTTGAGGCGTAAGATACTGAAACATCCTCTGGTAATGCGTAATAATAACCATGCCACACCTTTTGTCTTCTACGATATTCTTCACTACTGCTGCAAGTATCCTGAGGCTATCAACGTCAAGTCCTGAGTCGATTTCATCAAGAATTGCGAATTTTGGTCTTAACACCAAAAGCTGTGCTATTTCCGCCCGTTTTTTTTCACCGCCCGAGAACCCCTCATTGACCGATCGCTGCATGAAACTTTCATCAAGCGAAACTGCATGAAGTGCTTGTTTCACTGATTCTTTGAATTGTGAGAGCGGAATCTTTTCATCCGGTCGAAGAGCTTTTACTGCCGTTCTCAGGAAAGCAAGAAATGAGATACCAGATATTTCAACAGGTGACTGAAATGAAACAAACAGCCCTGCCATTGCCCTCTCCTCAGGAGACAAATTAACCATATCATTTCCGTTTATTTGATATTTGAAATTTGCCATTTGAAATTTGATATTATATCCCGGGTGTCCCATCAGACTCATTGCGAGTGTTGTCTTCCCTGATCCGTTCGGACCCATAATCACATGGATTTCCCCTGGATTGACTGCCAAATCGATTCCTTTAAGAATCTCTTTTTTATCTACTGACGATTGAAAATTTTTAAGAAGTAGCATGTTTTTCTCTCCTTAACGCCATAAAATCTGAGATGCTCAGTCGAGCAATTTTCTTGAAGAACTCATCATGGAGTTTTCTCCAAATATGACCGGTTTCGCAAAAGTCGACCTTATCACATGTTCCTGTCTTGCTCCCGATACTGCAACACTCAAGCATTGGCTTTCTGGAAAAAGTTTCTAGTATTTCTCCAATAGTTATTCGTTTCGGGTCCTTCTGAAGAAAGTAGCCACCCTTTTTCCCTTCAACTGCTTTGATCACCCCTTTATGTACAAGTTTATTCGCAAGATTGCGAAGATAAAAAAGAGAAATATTATACTGTTTTGCTACTTCCGATAAAGGAACAAGACGTTTTTTGTGCTGCTTGGCAAGAGTATTGACCAGAATGACAGCGTAATCTTCATCTCGGGAAAAATGTATCATATCGAAACTAATAGTAAGTTTGTATAAGTTTAATGAACTTTCTTGAAGCTGTCAACGAG
>JACQKR010000033.1 GCA_016204425.1 Candidatus Levyibacteriota bacterium | reverse complement strand
CTCTACCTCTCGGTCCCGAACCGAGCGTTCTACCGATGAACTACACCCCGCACACAACTGATTTTATCACAAAGGGTTTTGAGGAGGAGCGTCGAAGCGCACTTCGTGGGAGGATTGGTCTATCCACAGAATCTCACCAACAGAAGGATTTGGATGATGAGATACTCTTCTTATCATTTCTCTTCTATCTGCAAATGCACCATACAAATTCTGAAATAAAAATACAGCAATAGTCCCGCTTCTATATATATCGTATCCAGTTTTTCGTTGGAATCCCATTTCATCAAGTTGCTCTAAGCTTGGTGTCCAGATCGCAGTACTTACGCTTACTAGTTGTTTTGTATGGGGAAGACTACTTAATTGTCTCTCCCCGCATATTGAAACCTCCTCCGAGTTCTCTGGCAAATTCCCACGCTTGTTGTAAGGGAAGTCCTTCAACTGCGCTAAGGATATGGAGTGGTGTTTTTATATCGCTTCCCCAGCTGTCGGGGTCGTATCCTTTCTCTTGGGCTTTTTTTTCAAAAAAGATTTTGAATTCCGTGCAAGCAATAGCTCTTGCATCCCAGCTTAAATTTTGCTGATCAATAAAGGTCCAGAAAAATGATGCGGGTTTGCCTTCAGGAAGTTCCGGAGCAATTTCTCGCTCAGAAAGAGCAGATGGTGTTGCAAGGGAGGGTACAGTAAGACGCGTAGTGGTTTCATCGTGGGCAATTGGGGCTTCTGCTATTGCCATAGAACATTTTGAGTATACGTTAAGTCTTTCTAGGATGCAACTATGGTACAATATTGGTGTCCCTATAGCTTAAAAGGATAGAGCACCTCAGTCCTAACGAGGCGATCCCAGTTCGATTCTGGGTAGGGATACAGGGCTGTATGTTTTCTTCTCATCTGTTAAAAACTCTGCTACACTACATACATCATGACTAAAAGCGAAATTCTTAAATATTTGCTTCTTCGCACAATTGGTAACTTTTTATTGCTTTTTGCCCTGTTCGGAGTAGCTGCCACCTTTGGTCCTGCCCTCTATTTTGAAGTTCAATACCAGCTTATAAAGTTGCGTGGCGTGCAATATACAGTAGCAGACGTACAGGTAAAAGAAGCAAAGCCGCAGCCGAGTGGATTTGGACAGTTATTAAACAAACCACAAGAGGCTCAAGGTCCTGGATTTGGGGCAATCTTAACCGGTAAAAAAGAACAAGTTTTGGTTCCAAAAGACACGCAATTTAGTATTGTCATTCCTAAAATTGGTGCAACATCACAAATTGCTCCAAACATTGATCCAGCAAACGAACAAGCGTTTTTAAAAGTGTTGCAAACTTCTGTCGCTCATGCAAAAGGTACAGTATTTCCTGGGATGAAGGGAAATATTTATCTCTTTGCCCATTCAACCGACAACTTTTGGGATGTTGGACGATACAACGCAATTTTTTATCTCTTAAAAGATTTGGCGCCAGGGGATGAGATAGTGGTGTTTTTTGAAAACAGGAGACACAATTATGTCGTTACCGAGTCAAAAATAGTTGATCCAACTGACGTATCATATTTAGTAAAAGGACAGGAATCAGGTCAGGAAACGCTTATCTTGCAAACCTGTTGGCCACCTGGCACAACCTGGAAAAGACTTCTGGTCTTCGCAAAACCAAAATAATACTACAAATATCAAATAGTACACTATTTATTTTCTTATTGAATTATTGGTAGTGCTAGTACGTATTTGTAGGTTTCAGTCGTCCCATAGTTTGCCTTTTACCTCATTTGAAGTATACTGCTTTCTTGTAAATGAGCACAAACTCAACCTTTTTTGCTGGTTGGATTTTGTACTCTTTGCATAGTCTTAATTCTGCTTTGCAGAAGCACTTTGAAAATTCAGTTGTTAAAACATTTATAGGTGGTTTTGTGTCCCGATTAAATCGAGATAGAAAGCCGCCTATAGGTGAGCAAGGGAAAGGAGAAGGAAGTGAAGGTTCTGGGATTTTTGTTAAAGCTTGGTGGGGCAGTTGCGGTGAGCATGATGTTTCTGGAGATGTTCGATCGCTTCGATCGGATAGACAATCAGCTTCAAGAGCTAGAAAAGCAACTGAGAACTTCGCGCCAGCGCGTTCGGTAAAGTCGCGGTTATTCGTGGTATATTCGCCTGGGAGGACTGCAAGGTCTTCGCCGTTCAGGAAAGGGTTTTTTGGATGATGATCTGTTCTCACTGTAAAGGTAAGGGGAGGAATGCCTGTCGGTCTTGTCGAGGGAACAAAACTGTTCTCTTCTTCCACAGGAGAAAGTTCCTTAAGATTCCTTGCCAAGGCTGCCAAGACGGTACTGAAAAGTGCAGGTCTTGCAAAGGTTCAGGTTTAGATCGCGAGTGGGTCAAGGAAGAAACATTCGTTTAGCCTGGGGAGGTCGTAAGACTTTCACCGTTCGCTCTCTAAAGGAGAATCGCATGTTGCGCCCAATCTATCTGTACAAGTTTGACCCCAAAAGGTTGCCGCAGGGCAAACCCGATGATGTCGAGCTTATTACGGTTTCGAACGCATCCGAGCTTCCCACCGTTGTCGACAATGACGTTTTGGTGATGGGAAAAGACGCGGAAGAGTTTTTCGCGGCAAACGTCCCCGGCGCTTACGCTACTGTTCTGGTAACAAAAATCGACGATTTCGACAAGTTCGTCGGTGACGTCTGGATACAGCGTGAG
>JACQKR010000031.1 GCA_016204425.1 Candidatus Levyibacteriota bacterium | reverse complement strand
CTAAGGCACCTCCGAAGGAGGCTATAATAATTTCAATCGAAATCATTCCCTTAACCATGCACTTGGCATATTACCATGCTACGATTCTGGTTGCAAAGCGGAAGCGGGTTGGCGTAGAATTGAATTAGCCGTATGTGAGCTTCCCGCCAGTTGGCGGACCAACAAGCGGGATTCTTTCACGTAGACTACTACACCCATCAGGGTAAGACTCAGGGCGGCATACCTAGGTCACTGCTAGTCCCTCAATTCAATCATCTGGTCAGGAAACCGTAGGAACGGTTACAGGTTTTTATCCAGCTGGTTCTCGTTCAAAAGCCGTTCGCCCACCTTCGCTAAAGCTTCGGCGGACAAGTCAGGGAGGCAAGCCTCCCAATCAGATTCTTCTATTTTGAAGGGCTATTCACATTGACGTCTATTTTTTCTGGTACGGTAATTTGAGGACCAGAAACACTTTTCTGCAAATATGGAACGCCGTAGAAAAACAGCAAAAGGGCAAAAATGATCAGCAAAATAATCCCCAGTAAAAAACCGGTGCTACTGCTCTCTTGTGCAGGAGTAGTGTTGTTTATTACCGTTGACATATTTTTTACTTCACCCCCTTTAGGATAAAAATAAATGACAGTTGCAAGTACAGCTTAAGCCTAATACTCATCAGTTAAGAAAGAATGAAGATATAGTAAGAAATGAATAAGAAATTCTTTACTATGGGGCTTTGTTTGCAGCAATAAGCTCGATAAGCGCTTTATGCACCTGGGGATGTGCAATAACAAGACTGAAATTCTTCACATACGTCTCTTTTGTCACGCGAAGTGCCAATTCGCCTCCATCGCTATCAGTTACTATGCAGCCTGCTTCTTTTGCCAGGAGAATAACGGGGGCAATGTCCCATATTTTATTTTCCAGATTTATTGTTGCAGCCAATTTTCCTTCAGCGGCATAGACGTAATCAAGTGCACTGTTTGTGGTTCTTACGCTCAGAACCTTGGCAGCCAATCGCTCAACAATTCGTGCCTCAAACGCATTGAGCGCTTGATCATCACTTGATGTGATACAGTAACTCACCAAACTCCTCTGAAGTAGTGCTTCATCAGGGATCCTGACAGGCTTTCCATTTTTCAGAAGACCGGTTCCACGCCCTGCAATATAGAGCTCATTTGTTACAGGAAGAAAAATACCTGCTGCGAGAGGGAGAGAGTCCTTGAGCAATGCGATCATCACGCCAAACCAGGGTAAACCCCGTGAGTAGTTCGAAGTTCCATCAATCGGATCAATGATCCATGTATAAGGGCTATTTTTATCGGAGAATCCGGATTCCTCAGCAATGATTGTATGCGTCGGATACGAGGTGCGAATTGCGTCAATGATCTGCTTCTCTGAAGCTAGATCGACTTCTGTCACGACTTGCCGCGGGTCTTGCTTGGTTTTATAGGTAAATACTTCACCAAACCGCTCCATTGCGATTTTCCCACTGCTTCGAAGCATCGCTTCAATAAGAGAAAGATATTCTTTTGGATCTTCCACACCGCTATTGTATACTCCTTTGGAATCAAAAAACAACGTATACCTTCGGCCAAGCGGAGTCCCGCCTGGCGGGACCGGGTGGTATACACAAAAAGAAGGAGTATGGGGAATAATTAATGATAATACACTTGCGTTTTCTTGTCAGGTTGCTCCTGTGTAGTTAACATCCGTTTCATTAAATCAGTAACGATTGCACCGTGCTTCCCGCTATCAGTTGCCGGGGCATGGTGCGACCAATTTGTGATAATTGCTTCATGAACACTACTCGCATTTGGAAAGAATTGTCCTACTTCTTCTAGTTCCTCATCTGTTACATCTGGATTCTTTTTTCGATATGCTTCTTGTTGTCTTGTCGTCCAAAGTTCCATTTTCGATAATGCTTCATCTGCTTTAAACAACTGGTCTATTTCTCCTAAAACAACCGCAACATTCCCTGTCAATTGCTCTCGTACATACTGTGGTAAGGGGCGGATTGTGCTGTCGCTCAATTTCCGAAGGAATACTGCTCTCACTACTCGCCAATTCGCTTTCATCGGCACTTTTGAACCTCTCATATCTCCGGTCTGCATCCAATCTTGAACGAGTGGCTTAAGCATTTTTCTTCTCTCTTTTTCAAGCTGATGAAGTTTTCGACTCCTGCTTTTTGGCCAGACTTCTCCCTTAAAAAATCGTCTATCCTGACCAAACCATAACTGATCAATCTGTTCATCAAGGTTTATAAGTTTTGCTTCCTGTTCAGAAGTTAAGTCAATTGGATGATCATGTCTCTTCTGCATTTCCTGAAGCTGCGTATAGAGTCGTGATGCAAGCTCTCCTTCTCCACCATCTTTTGCAAGGGTGTATGCCTCTTCTACCTGAGCGACATCTCGACGTGAAGGGTATTTTTGCGTAATCTCAGGCTGCATAAAATGTCGTTGATAATCGACAAATTTCTTAACGAAAGAAACAACCCGCTGCTCATAGTAAGAAAGCGGGTGAGCAAGGATCGTACCGGCAACCTTCGTTTCTAATCCATTTATTTCGATCAATTTCTCAAGTATCGGTGTCATATATGCTGCTTCAAGAGCTCCCAATGAATGGCCAAGGACGAAAAGATTTTTTGTTGGGTTACGTTTCAGCAAATCGACAACTAATGCAGCCTGATGAGCGGCTCGCTCGGCATGGCTTGAAGGGAATGCGGTATCGACAGTATCACGACTTGCGGAAGAGCTAAGCGCTGCAGCAAAACCTATTTTTTGTGAAAGATTTTCTTTTGATTTGAGAAATATCTCAGCTGGGATATGGGCATCGCCTGTTGCGGTACCAGTTCCACCTGATAGAAAGACTACTCCGACATCACTTCCGCCGTGTGGAAACTCTTTTGAAACTACTTCAGTCACCTGGTAGTTCGCAACGTCTTTTTTGAATTTTGGCTGATATTTTTCCGGGTATACTTTTACAGCTTCTCGCAACTGATCCTTAACCTGTGGTGTATTACCGCGGAAAATATAATTCTCAAGCGTTGCAAATTCTTGTACTGGTTGTAATCCACGATGATTCCAATCCAAGATCTCGGAATGTGGCTGAAAACCTGAAAGCACCTCAGCGCTCATACTGATCAGATTATATCATACCGCTAAAACTATGAGATGCTATAATCTTCATATGCATGTCCTCCTTTTATATAAACAGCTCTGCATAACGCCGCTTGAGGCTATTCAGGCATGGAGACGAAAACACCCTGCGCTTCGTGATGCGAAGCTGGGCTACGCAGGCAGGCTTGATCCGATGGCAGAAGGACTGCTTCTGGTGCTGGTCGGGGAGGAAAATAAGAAACGGAAAGACTATGAGAATTTGCCAAAAGAGTATGCCTTTGATGTGCTGCTCGGCCTCACAACAGACACCTATGACATCCTCGGGAAAGTAACACACATTGCTGATTCAGTCTCTGTGTCTTCTGAAAGTGAGATAAAAAAACTTTTTTCTTCATTCCTTGGCATACATGAACAGCCCTACCCCCCGTATTCGTCAAAGCCCGTTGATGGAAAACCCCTCTACAAACACGCACGGGAAGGCACTATTGCAGAAATTACGATTCCCTCAAAAGAAATTACCATCACTGCTCTTATGATCAATAATACAAAAACCATTCAATCCGTAAAGCTACTGCAGCTTGTCCACGAACGGATTGCAAGTGTTCACGGAGACTTTCGACAACAAGAGATTCTCAAACAATGGGATGTCATTCTGGAAGAAAAAAAACAAGCCTTTCCTGTCCTTTCTTGCCATATAGCCTGCTCAAGCGGAACATACGTCCGCTCACTCGCCCACACAATTGGCAACCGCCTGAAAACAGGAGGAATCGCACTGGCAATTCAAAGAACGAGAATTGGAGACTATACACTTGCAGATGTTGAGAAGGTATAATGCATACATGATGGGAAAACCGGACTCCCTCCAACGGCTTTTCTTAGAATGAATTTTTATCGTGAATATAAAGGCGCAATCTGGACAAATCATGCACTGAATCGCTTGAGTGATCGTGGGCTTACCCAGGATATTGCAGCATCGGCATTCCAACACCCTGATACATCAAAACCCGGGCAGAATAACGGCTCACAGGTGTACCAAAAATATTACGGGAGATCGCTCGTTTCGGTCGTGGCAAAGAAAAACGAACGGGGGGAGTGGCTGATCCTTTCATGCTGGGCAGAACCCCCGATCACTACTTCCGGCGGAACAAGACAGCAAGAAGGACAGGAAGGATCATTTTTGAAAAAAGTTCTTCATGCGTTTTCCAAGCAACTCGGCTTTTAAGCATTAGAAACGTTCTGCGGTATCGGTAAAGACGGTACGGTGAATAAAAAGCAAGAGAATCGTCCCCGCCGAAGCAATAATCAGCGATGTCAGATCAAAACGGATAAAGTCTATTCCGAAAAGATAATTTGCCGTTACACCGCCCAGGATGGACCCGGCAATTCCCATGAGCATCGCCCCCATAATGCCACCCCTTGCTGATCGTGAATCAAGAAAATGCGCAATTGCTCCGCCAACGATACCAAAACCTACCCAAACAAGAACATTCATAGCATATCAGCTTACTATATCCATGTATAAAACCGGCGAAGGACGTGTAAGGAAAATGGAAGAAATTACCCTTTTCGTTTTTTATGAAGGGATGGGAAGAGGTCTAACTGTGCAGCATGCTCCCTCTTGTGACCATAATAGAGATAGACAAACATATCTTCTAATGAATATTCTTTCCCATACCAGGGTATCATCCCCACCTTTCGAAGCTTAGCGTTTGGAATCTTGGAGATAAGGCTTACCGCGTGCTCATGATGATTCTTCAGCTCTGCAACCAACTCCTCAAACGAATGTTTCGAGCGCTTTGCAACAAGACCTTCATTCCATTTATCATAATCTTTCCTCATTGCTTGCACATCTGGAGACTTTCCATCGATAAATCCTGTCAAAGCCTCAACGAGGAATCCTTCATACGCTGCTATATGTGCGACCACATCTTTCCCTGACCACTTACCGCTGACTCCCGGAATCGTAAGGAGTTTTTTCGGAAACTTCTCAAGAGACTTGAGGAACGTTTTCTGTCCGTACATCATGATGTCATGCGCGTTCATCGTAGCTTATTGTAACAAATACTATGCCAATGAGAAAGAAGGATTATAATGAAGATACATGGAGAAAAAAACATTCTATATAAGAAACATCAATGCCGGGAATTTGCTTGAGGCGTTTCTTGTTGCAGCAGTCACCTCGGTTCTTCTCATCCGGTTTTTTCTCTACATGACCGGTTACCCGCAACTCGGCGGCGCCTCATTTCATATCGCACACATGCTTTGGGGAGGATTGCTTATGCTTCTGAGCATTGTCCTTTTGCTTTCCTTCCTTTCAAACGTCGTATTGTATTTAGGCGCAGTCATTGGCGGCATTGGCTTTGGCGTATTTATTGATGAGCTGGGAAAGTTTATAACCCAGGATAATAATTATTTTTTCCAACCGACTGTCGCGATACTCTACATCATCTTTATCTCACTTTTTTTGCTCTTTCGTGTAATCGATCGATCCCGTGCTTTCAGTAAAAAAGAGTACCTCCTGAACGCATTGGAACTGCTTGAGGAAGCAGTACAGCAGGATATGGACAAAGAAGAAAAACAAAAAGTTGCTGACATGCTGGCAAAAGCAGATCCTCAGAATATTGTTGTCCGTCATTTAAAAGAACTTATTGATGATATTGCACTTGTTCCTCCGGCAAAACCGACACTTTTTCTCCGTCTTCGGCACACCCTGCAACGCTTCTATGAGCGGTTGATACAATCCCCACGATTTGCTCGATTGTTGATCCTTTTTTTCCTCAGTAAATCGCTTCTCTCGCTCCTTGCAATCCCTCTTGTTCTCTATCTTCTCCTTGCACAGGTCGCCTCTCCACTGGAAACGATTATTTCTCAACTCACCTTCACACAGAAAGCAGAGCTGATTACAACAGCCGCCTCAGGATTCTTGGCTATTCTGGGAATTTTGCAAATACGACGATCCCGGATTGATGCATATCTGTTCTTCAGGCGATCGGTGCTGGTCAGCATATTTCTTACGCAGTTTTTCGCGTTTTACCGGGAACAATTCTCAGCAATTCTTGGATTGCTTTTTAATCTCGCAGTGCTTCTTGTTCTGCGATACATGCAAGAGCAAGAGGAGCTGCATCGAGGAGCAATAAAACAACGGGAATAACTAATACTTATTGGCAGAGGGAATTCACATTGCCGTGGTAGGCAAGAGCAACAGAGGAAAGAGAACAGATACTGCCAACTTTTTTTGCAGGTATTTGATTGATTGCGCCAAAAAGAGCCTCAGCTATTCCCGGCTCTCTTTTAATCGCAACAATTTGAAAATTATCGTCTTTGACCCCGATTCGATCCGCAAGTTCCTCATAAGATGCTTCTTTGTGCATCGTTGCATCGATCAACCGATTCTGCTCAGCAAGCTTGTTGTCATATACCAAAGCTCCTATACTGTTTCGAATCGTCTCACCGGGAATTTTCCGTCTCGCAGCAACGAAACGGACAAATTCATCGTATTCATTGTTGACGAGTTGCTGAAGCAGTCTGGTTTCTTCCGTTGTAAGCTGTCTGTAGGGATTCCCGATATCTTTGGACTTTCCTGCAGTAAAATATGTTGTCTCAATGCCGTTTTGCGTAACAACGCCACCTAAGAAAGCACCCCCGTCTTCACTCACGACCTGGTCATAATATTTGAATGGTCCGAAGATAACGCCGATACTCCCGATTGTACTGCCATAATCAGCGATGACGTAATCTGCGGCAATTGATGACCAGTACCCCCCGGATGCGCCAAGACCAGAAATGAACGAAATAACCGGCTTGTTTGTGACTTTTTTATAGTACGCTACACCGTCTGCAATCGCATGAGACCCGGTGATCGTCCCACCCGGAGAATTTATCTCAAGAATAACACCTTTGATGCTCTCGTCTTTCGCAGCGTCATAGAGTTCTTTTTTGACGTCGTATCCATACGTCACACCGCTCTCAAGAAAACTCAACGGATTTTCAAATCCCTCTTTCTCGGTGAGGATCACGCCTGATACTCGGACGGATAGTAACTTATTCGTGCTTTCTTTTTCGCCATACAGCGTTTTGTAGCTTTTTGGCAGTGTGCTTGAGAAATCATCGGTATTCACCGATGCAGCTGAGATGAGAGACGCAGTCAGGACGATAAACAGTACGACAAAACAGAGGACAAATGTCGTAATACTTACTGTAATAACAAGAATTATTTTTAAAAGGAGCTTAAAGAACGGATGACGCTTAAGCATGGAAGTAGTATACACGGAATGAGAAAAAAGAAAAAGCTATGGAACTAGTGGAATTCTAACGTAAGACATTTGACGCTGCCGCCACCTTTTCGAAATTCATCCATCGCAGTCTCCCGCGTTGTATACCCATATTTTGCAAAATCATCTTTGAGTTTTTGTGAGATGCCACGTGCGATCACAATGGTCTTCTCAACGACAACGGCATTACAGGCAATAAGGCTGTTGTCCTCCTCACTCACCGTAATCACGTTTGGGAAATAGTGAGCAACTTTCTCCAAACCTTCTTCCTCGAATGAGCGCGGATTGATCGCAACTGTTTTTGCATCAAGTGGCAAAAAACAGGTATCTAAATGGTAATAATACGGATTGATCAGTCGAAAATCGACGATCTCACTTCCTATGATTTCCTCAAGCAACGGCTTTGCTTTCTTATCAGACCGCTTGCCATATCCATAGAACCATCGGCCGCCGATAGTGAGCAAATCTCCCTGTCCTTCAAATGCGATATCATCCGGCAGTTCTTTGATGGTAAAGTGTAATGTTTCAAAAAAAGCCTTGGCAAAGTCTGATTCTTTTTTCCGCTGTGAATATTTGAAATTCGCTTTGATGAACATATTCCCGATCGGATTGCCGAAATTTGCCGCATAGACCATATCGGGAAGCCCTTTTTCCTGGGGAATCTCAAGCATCTGAACACCAAGCTCTTTATAGATACGTATGAGACCGTCAAATTCTTTTTTTACTTTGTCTTGATCGACTGTATTCTCAATATGCATCCAGGGATTGATCTCGTATTCGATGGTAAAATATTGCGGGGGACACAGCAGCACTTTTTTCATGTCGGATGAAAAGAGTACATCAGCTGAGAAAAATTTGCAAGCTTCTCTACCCTTCAATCGGGCTTAATGTCAGGCAACCAGGAATCTCTGTCATTTCTTCATTATAGATCGTAGTATCACCACGGTAATCTTCCCACGATTTATAAAAGGCATTAATTTTGGCCAGTATGTCCGCTTTTATTGAAGGATCTAAGTAGGCGAAGGGACAAACATGCTGCGGGGGATTACCACCTTTTAAAATTCCGATTTCGACAGTGCCAAAGCCGGGAGGTGCCCCATGGTTAAAATCACTGACCTCTCCAACTATTTGACCTGCTGTTACTTTGTCACCTACTTTAACCGTAGGATGTATAATATGCTCTGTTTCATACACCCATTTTTGCATTTGGCCATTTGTTGTTACCTGAATGGAATAATCACCACTCCACAATGTTGGGATGTTGGCAACGATCCCATCCACTAAAGATCTGACAGGAGTCCCGAGGGGCACAATAAACGTTGGCTGTGGGTTTTTCTTATCAGGAGAAGCACTGCTAGCAGGTATAAAAAAGCCATAATCCATAAACAAACTGTTAAATTCTAATTTTTGTTTTGTAAAAAGAAAATCGCCTGCCCTACCTGTTTTGGAGTCGTAGTAGTCAAGTTTTATACCAATACTTTTTAGCAAAAGGGGTGGCGTATCGGTTGAAGTGGTTTTTGCAGAAGGAAACAATGATTGTCCCTGGTCCTTCTTGCTGGTAATAAAAACGAGAAGCAATCCAGCTATTATAAAAAAAAGTAAAAATAGCAAAAGGTTTCTTTTTGTCTTAGGTAGGGCCATACTTGCATGCTAGCACGGATATGGGTTTTATACAAAGAAAAGGTTGGCGCCCGCTGTTTGCACACTTCAAGCGAATTTCGAGAACCCTACATACTCCATTTGACAAAAAGGAGATATCTATACACAATGAAAGAATATGGATCAGCAGCAGCAGCAGAAACCGGTCCAGGAAAATCTACAACAGCCTACGCAACACCCCGCAATACCGGAGAAAAAGAAGAATATGTATATTCTTATTGGTATTGGAATCTTCGCGTTCTTTCTCCTGTCTGTTGGTGCATTCGTTTTTGTGCAATCTACATCGAAGAAACAAGCACAGAGTACGCAACAGGTCGTAACACAACCATCGCTTACTCCGACACCAACTGTGCCGCTGAAGACCGAGTACAGCAATCCTTTTGATGAAAAAAGCCAGTATGAGAACCCATTTGATTCGGGAGAAACATACAAAAATCCATTTGATACAAGTCAATAATACAGTATGACAATTCGAATATCACTTCGATACGGAATATTTCTTTTATCAACACTTCTCTTTGTCGTTGCTACCGGTGTTGTGTCTGCCCAGGAGAATCCGGAAGAAATGGCGAAAAAGTACAATATAGCATTCCCCATTACTGAGCTTGGCAACTGTGCGAATTTTAGCGCCTGTAAAGCATATTGTGATGCTGAAGCAAATCAGGAAACGTGTGTTGCATTTGCAAAAAAGAAAGGATTTTACCAGGAAGCACCGCAAGGAAAAAATACTGCAATACTGCAAGAAGCAAAGAGTGAGTTAGGTTGCGATTCCGAGACTTCATGTCGTGCAGTCTGTGAACAAGAAGCAAATGTTGAAAAATGCAGCGCATTTGCGAAGAAGCATAATCTTGGTGGTCCTCGAGGCAACCCCAAAGACAGGCAAATTCTGCAAAAAGCAAAAGAAATCTTAGGTTGTGATTCTGAAATATCTTGTCGCACGATATGTGAAAATCCTGAAAATCAAGAAAAGTGCTCAGCTTTTGCCAAACAAGCAGGGCTTGGCGGTGGGATCAAACGCGTTGGACCGGGAGGGTGCAATAGCGAGGAGAGTTGCCGCGCATACTGTGAATCGAATAGGGAGGAATGTATGAAATTTGGTGGAGGACAAGAGTCACAAAATTCTCAGAAAACAGGTCCTGGCGGCTGCAATAGCGAAGAATCGTGCAAGGCGTATTGTCAATCTCATCCAGAAGCGTGTGGTGGTCAAGGCGACAGTGGGCCTAAGGATACGCGGGAAAAATTCTGTAAAGAAAATCCAGATAAATGCAATCAAGGAAGTGGCTCCTCTAACATGAATCCTGATGAGTACTGCAAGCAGTATCCTGAAAAATGCCGCCCTCCTTCTGATGCAAATCGCAAATATGACGAATCATTTCAGAGACCATCTGGATATCAGGAATATAAACCAGGAGAGAATCAATATCCTGCCGAGAACTATCCACAAGAGCAAAAGAGCGAAACATACCCTGAAGTACAGCCACCTCCAGAGCAGCAATCTGTCCAAGGAGCAGCAACACAGAAATCCCTTTGGCAAACTTTTCTTGATTTCTTCAGGTAATAAGATGCTATCCAATACTCGTACGCTCCGAATGCTTTTTCAAGAGTCATAGTGGCTAGACTTGTAAAACCTTTGATGTTAAAATAGGCAGACATTCAGAAATGAATGTTCAGTATTCCCCTGTAGCTCCCGCCAGCTGGCGGAGGTGGAGCAGGAAGCTATGTATTACATTTATGCTTTATATAATAAAAAGCATAACAAGATTTACATAGGCCAAACAGATAATTTAGAAGTAAGATTGATGTTGCATAAAGAAAAAACTTTTAAAGGCAGCTATACTTTTAGATTTGATGGGGAGTGGATACTAATTTATAAAGAAGAAATTGGTAATAGACAGAAAGCATTGGTACGAGAGAAACAATTAAAAAGCTTTAGAGGACGGGAGTTCATAAAGCAGCATATTCCCCTGTAGCTCTCCGCCAGCTGGCGGAGGTGGAGCAGGAAGAAGTGTTGTTATAATCTCACCTCGAAAGGCGTACAGATATTCCCCTGTAGCTCAATGGTAGAGCAGGAAGCTGTGTTAGCAGCCTCTAAAGGAAACTTTAGAGTGATAAGTGGGTGAATTCAGGGAACGTCCTAAGCTTGTCGAAGGATAATCCTGAGCCAAGCCCGCCGAAGAGGCGAGGAAGGTGCAGAGACTAAGTGAGTACACTTTTAAGCGCCCACCACCTAAATCGAAAGACATGGTGAAGAGATAGTCCAAAAGTAACTTCAAGGTTCGAGGTTCGAATCCTCGCGGGGGAGCTTAGTCGCTTTTGTATTCCAGAATGTCTCCGGGCTGACAATCTAAAGCTTTACAAATCGCCTCTAGAGTAGATAGCCGAATGGCTTTTGCTTTTTCATTCTTCAGAATTGAGATATTGGCCATGGTTATCCCCACTTTTTCCGCTAGTTCGGTGACGCTCATTTTCCTTTTTGCCAACATAACATCGATATTGATTATCATTGCCATAATTGCTGCCTCTACACTGTTAAATCATTTTCTGATTTTATGTCTACCGCATTTTGGAGAAGTTTTTGAAAAACAGCAGCAGCGGTTGCAATAACAGCGACTGCGAAAGCTGCAAGAATTCCAAGCATTGTTGGACCTGCTGGATCATCACCGTGCACAAAGAAACGGATGTAAAATAGCGCTAATGCAATAAAACCGATAAGACTGAGCGAAGCAAATTTCATATGCTTGAGTGTATTAACAGCATCTTGGGAAAAGGCTTTATTGCTATCAATGAGGTTTAGTAATTTGAATGCCTGGTATAACCCAACAAAAAATGGGATTGAAGCTATATAAATAT
>JACQKR010000032.1 GCA_016204425.1 Candidatus Levyibacteriota bacterium | reverse complement strand
ATACGAGGAGGTGAGAAAAAATGAAAAAATTTGTATTTGTTTACTATGGCAAAGTGAGACCAGATGACATAAGTAAAGAAGAAATGAAAAATACAATGGACAAATGGATGGCATGGTTCGGTACATTTAAGGAAAAGATGGTCGACGGAGGCAATCCGTTCGCGGCTGGTGCAAAATCTGTAACAGCAAAAGACATTGAAACGATCCCTGCAGATAGGTGGCCTGCTAAGGGCTATACTATCATTAATGCAAAAGACATGGATGAAGCAACAAAAATTGCTCAAGGATGCCCTGCGCTTGAAGATGATAGCGAGGGAGCCGTACGTGTCTATGAAGCACTGCCAATGTAAAGATATTTGTTTATGAAGAGGTATCTTCGTTAAGGAGTTACCTCTTCATATTCGTATCTCAAGTAGTAAGGATACCGTATCCTCTGCTACTATTCCTTCCTTCTTTCGAACTTCAGCTTTGAGTGGTAGAAGATAGCCTCCCACTTTTTTGTCCGGGAAAATTGATGTTCTCCAGCTCGTTTTGCCAATAGTTACTATAACAGGCAGAGAACCCCAGCCCCTTTTCCTATTCCCAAAATTATTTTTTATGTCTTCCGATATATCCTGAGGTATGGAAACAAAGTGCCACCCGGCCATTCCTGGATAAAGCCAAACATTGTTGCGTATTTCATATTGGTTATACTTCATAGGGATTATCTAATTTTCGTCGGGAACAAATTTTAACGCGATAGAATTCATGCAATATCGCTTACCAGTCGGTTCTGGCCCGTCATCAAACACATGACCGAGATGTCCTCCGCACGTATCAAGTACTTCAATTCGATCATCTCCAGGAACACTCTCTTTCCGCAAAACTAATGAGCCTTCATTTATGGGAGCCCAGAAACTTGGCCAACCAGTTCCTGAATCATATTTTTGCTCAGATCGAAAAAGCGGCTTATCGCAACCGATACTATAATATGTTCCTTTCCGTTCCTCGTGATTTAATACACCGGTAAAGGGGATCTCTGTCCCAGCTTCCCGCAAAATATGGTATTGCTCCGGAGTTAATATCTTTTTCCATTCAGCATCAGTTTTGATCTTACTTTTATCAAATGCACCGGATACCACAGAGCTATTTTGCTGAGAAGTCATTTCTTTACCAACAGGTTGCTTCGGTTTTGAAAGAAGAAAAATTACTGCAAAAATAATTACGCCAATAAAAAATACGCCATATCTCTTTTCCATAGGGAATTTTAGCCAAAAGTAAATGCGTACAGTTCTGCATTGTTATCTTCAAACTCTAGTCTGAGTATATGGCGCCCAGGAGTTAGGAGATTGATCAATCTATATAGCCGGTCAGCATCGACAGTTACCACGCCATTTTTATTATCCTCTCCGAAATCTTGCAGTTTGTCATCAAGATAAACCTTTACTCTTGCCGGATTTCCTTTTGTACGCATTACCAGAAACACTTCTTTTGATTCGAAATTCAGGAGGAGTTTTGCGCCCTTCTGAGGATTGGAATATTCCTCCATTACATTCCAATTTCCCTCATAAGCAACTTGGTTACTTCCTAAATTAGCAGGAGATGTATATATGGCAAGAGCATCTTGCTTGATATTCTCAGGTGACGCGAGATTTTCAATGCGACCATATCCAAGATATATCTCTGGAGTTTTCGTTTGGATTTGATAAGTCGGATTATTTATCTCGGATGAAACACCCTCTGCTCCGGTCTCTTCTAGCAATTCTTGGATTACCTTTTCGCTTTCATCATATGCTCCCTCGCCAAAATGGGTGTAACGAACATACCCATCTTTATCAATAAAATACTTGGCTGGCCAATAGCTGTTGTTATATGCTCTCCAGGTGGCAAAGTCGTTATCTTGAACAATCGGATACGTAAGCTTAAAATCTTTAATAGCTTGAGCAACATTTTCGGCGTTTTTTTCAAATTCAAATTCGGGAGCATGGACGCCAATAATAACTAATCCTTTGTCTTTATATTTTTCATGCCAAGCTCGTAAGTAAGGCATCGTTCGTTGACAATTAATACAGGAGTACGTCCAAAAGTCTACGATGACTACTCTGCCGCGAAGCTCACTGAGGTTTAGAGCCTGCCTGCCGGCAGGCAGGTTAAACCAAACTCCTCCAGGAATAAGCTCGGGTGCAGCTGGACCTTTCGGTAATGTCATGTCTGAGGTAGGCTTACCAATTTTTGTTTTGTCTATAGGTTTTTGATTTACTTTCTCAAGCGCTTGCTTCACGGATGTATTATCTTCAAATTTTGTTAAACCAACTCCGTATTGTGGAAAAGTGTTTAAAACAAATGTTTGAAACTTCCGATCAACATTAAAAAATATTCCTATTGCTGTGAGAATCATCAACGCTCCAAATAGTTTTTGGATGTTACCAAGATTCGATAGTAGCCATGGGACACGACGGAGCGCATTTTGCCCGCCAAGCATTATTAGAAACATAGGGATTGCCGTACCAAAGGCATATGCAAGGGTGATGAGAAATGCGTCGAAGGAAACGGTTCCAGTAATTGCAAGAGATATAACAGAAGCCAGTATTGGACCAACACAAGGAGTCCATAGAAGTCCAACGGAAAGACCTATCAATAATCCGCCACCAAAACCCTGCCTGCCGGCAGGCAGGCTGTTCTTGTTTTGGGTACTTGGCATGAATCCTGCCAATTTTGAAAACAATCTCTCAACAAATACTTGAAACTGCGGGATAAGAAGTGAGACACCAAAGCCTCCTATAACCAGCACTGAAATAAATCTGAGAGTGTCTGCCGAAATCCCGCTCAGACGGACAATGGTTGAAAGAAAAAGAGTAAAGAAAGTAAAACTTAAGATAAACCCGACAACAACTCCCATTGGACGAGATTTACCAGTGTTTTGACCACCAATACTTGAGGTCAGAACAATTGGAAGTATTGGCAAAATACATGGAGATAGTATCGTTATAACTCCAGCTAAAAACGCAAATGCAATTAGTAATATCATGTTTTTAATTAACCCCTGATATGGTTTTTATACTAAAAAACCATATCACAGACTACTTAATCTTAGCTAACAATTCTTCTGTTTGTCCACCATTCCACTTAGTAATTTCTTTACCTTGTACATCAATCTGGACAAACGTGTGTTGGTAGGTAATGCCGTACTTTTTAGCTAAATCTTTTTCTTCCTGATCCGTATCGGTATCGTTATAGTTAACCCTTATAACTGTTACATCTTCAGGAATCTTACTTGTGTTTGCTGTCAGATCCGCATCGGTTGGCCTGCATGTTGGGCACCAATTAGCATAGAAAAAGAGAACTCTCCTATCACCCGGAGCCTTATCAAGAGCAGCTTTTGAATACTCGACATAACGAGTGCTACTATTTTTATCTGCCATCATTTTGTCCTCTTCTTTTTTCATCAGCTCGTCTTGTCCCGAGGCGGTCGTTTGATCTTTTGCCATCTCAGCTTTTTCTTGTGCCATTTTTGCTTGCTCAGCCTGCTGAGATTGTTGATTGGCAACAAACAATCCTCCACCAACGAGAATCAAGATAATAACCCCGGCAATGATTATTCTTTTATTCATATCTTTCACCCCCTCTCATATTAATGTTTGATATGTCCATAGATAAGTCCAAGCGTCTTTGCTAAAAGAGCAATACAAATTCCAATAATAAGAAAGGGGTCAACTTCTCCTTTGAAGCTTTGGAAAACAACGCCAAAGATAAGCGTTGCGATGACAGCAAAATAAGCAAAACGTGAAGCAATAAATTTATGAAGTTGCTCTCTTTCGTCCCCTGGAGTTTCCTTCCATAGCAATCCTGCAAAAATAATAAATAAAACCAATAAGAACGGGACCATAAAGGGATGCAAAGCATGCGGCATGAGAAGGTCCAGTGGGTTAATGAAAAATATAAGGAGTCCTGTAAGGACGAGAGATATGACTATTTCACCAACAAAGTTATTTTTCATAGGTAAATACTTCTTCAACAGGTACATGAAAATAATGCGCGATTTTTAAGGCCAAAAGCACAGAAGGTGTGTAATTGCCCTTTTCAATTGCAATAATCGTTTGCCTGGTTACATTGACTGCTTTTGCTAACTCTTCTTGGGTAATATCTTTTTCTACACGTAATTTGTTCACGTTGTTTATAACCTGCTCTTGCATACATACCCTTCCTAGGGTAACAGAGTCACAACAAAAATGTCAAATAGACTTTACATTTATTCTTTAGAAGACAAAGAAGAGGAGGCTGCCGATAATTGTAATGATGAGCGTTCCCACACCAATAATGACCGGCAGCGCACCGCCTCCCGTTGGTGGTACTGTTGGCACAGGTGTTGACTGGGCAAGTACCGTTGTTGGCTGTGGCAACTCTGTTGGCTGTGGTTGAACAGGTGTATTTGTTGGGAAAGGTGTATTTGTTGGAAATGGTGTTGCACTTGGCAAAGGTGTTGGTGTCCGTGTCCCAGTCGGCGTATTTGTCGGCGTTGGCGTTCTGGTTGCTGTCGGCGTTGGTGTCGGAGTATCTGTCGCTGTAGGAGTCGGCGTTGGTGTCTCAGTCTCAGTCGGTGTCGGAGTATCAGTAGGAGTCACGCCGGGAGGCAGGGTCGGAGAAGGGGTCTCAGTCGGTGTCTCAGTCGGTGTTGGCGTTGCTGTGGGAATAACCGTGCAAGTACCTGTCGCTTCTCCCGGCAACCCTATTCCGCAATCATTTGCTGCTGCAACTTCGCATTTATATGTTTTATTCGCCTGTGACGTAAAGGTAACTTTTGTTGTTGGAGCATTGACAGATCCTTCTTTAATCGTTGTTCCCGAATCAACCTCAACAATCTTAAAGTTATATTTTGTTGCATGTGCTGCCTCCTCCCATTCACAGGTTGCCGCTTCAATTGGACAGGAGATTTCTTCTGCTCGCTGACGAAGATCCTGCCTCTGACTTGAAACATACAAGGTGACTAAAACACCAATAATGAGTGCCAAAAGAAGCAAGATTGCAATTATTACTTTTTTCTGTATTCGAATATGTAACATATGTTATTGCCCCGAACAATTTGGACAGCTTATTCTCACGTTTAGTACTCGCTCCGGTATCGGACACGCAGGAATATCAGTGGGTGATGGTGTTACCGTTGGCGTCCGTGTCGGAGTGGGTGTTGGTGTTTTACTCGGTGTGGGTGACGGCGTCAGCGTTGGACTCGGCGTCGGAGTACGAGTTGCTGTAGGTGTCGGTGTGCGAGTCGGTGTTAACGTCGGCGAAATGCATCCTTCCGGTAATAGACAGGTCGGTGTCAAGGTAGGCGTACGGGTCGGCGTATTTGTCGGTGTTTTGGTCGGCGTATTTGTTGGCGCCTGTGTTCCAGTCGGTGTTTTGGTAGGTGTCTTGGTCGGTGTGGGTGTTGGTGCGACAGGCTTACAGACGGGAACAATATGAAAATATCCGTCAAGATACTTTTTTAGCCCTGAATAAAACTGCGTTGGCGGAAGAAAAGACGGTATAATTGACCCTTCAAAAACATCTGTCTGCCAGGCACAATTAGGAAGCGACACTTCAAAATATACGGTCTTTCCGGCAGCAAGCTGTGTCGTGACGCCGCTATACATAGTCTGCGTCCAAATCCAGTCATACTTATCAGGGCAATCTTTCGGCTCACAAGATGGATAAGGAATAGGATAGGTAATATAGGCTTTGTATGACGCCATACCGACGGTGCGAGTCGTGGATCCCGTATTGGTAATTCTTCCATAATTTTTTCCATTTACCGGCTTATCCATGACGCATCCTGTCAAGCCGGAGACTAATTGCGAACTCGGGGGGGTACAAAAGGAACTACTGTAGCCCGATGGAGCGGTAGTGAATGTTTTTCCCGGTATATATGCAACATTTTTTACCGTATATGCAATGGTGAGCTGGTTGTTATCATAATTTGCTTCGGCAACTTTTCGATCGGAATTGATAAAAACCCGTGCAGTAAAATTCCCTTCACTCGTCCTCTTGAATGACTTCGCATTAATAAACCTCACCTTACTACTTGATGTCCAGGTTGATTCATAGACATTTTCTGCTCCCGTTCCAAATTCACCGTTTCGCATAGACATATTGACATCGGATGCAGTATTTGGCGCAACAGTATTTGGTTTATGTGCATAAATTTGCGTCGTGGTTGTTCCATCAACTGAGGTACCACCGGATGTTCCTTGGTTTTTGAGCGTTACTTTGAGATAAATATCTTCATTGACTGAAAATGTCGTTCTGACATTGCCGCCTGCATCAAGCAGTTGAAGATTTGAAACAACTAAATCCGGACCTGCTGCTGCCTGCTGTCTTACATCTTGCTCTTGCCCAACAACAAGCAAATAAATAGGAATCGCTGCAAGAAGAATCAATATGCCAAGAAGGCTAAAGAGGCGTTTTTTTGATGAGAACAGTTGCCGCATAACCAATAAAACATCCCGTCTTTTTAACGGTATGCATTCATAGTATCGAGAATTTGTAAACTTAGCAAATGTGCGCTCTTATATCAAATGAGATAATCAGGAGGTATTACTCGACCCGTCCGGTGAAGGTGGATTTTGCAAGCATTGCTTGAACAATGTTTTGCGGTACTTCCTCGTAATGACTTGGCTCCATGTAGTACGACGCACGGCCTTTGGACATTGATCGGAGCGTTGTTGCGTAGCCTGAAAGCTCAGAAAGGGGCACCATGCCAAGGATAATTGTTGCATTTCCCCGTTCTTCAGTTCCTGAAATCTGTGCGCGTTTTGCCGAAAGATCACCGATGATATCCCCCATAAACTCGGATGGTGTCGTGACCTCAATTTTCATCACCGGCTCCAAAAGACTCATCTGCGTTTTTCTCGATGCCGCCTGGAGCGCCTGGGATGCAGCGATTTTAAATGCAACTTCTGAAGAATCGACTTCGTGATATGACCCGTCATAACAGGTAACTTTCACATCAACAATCGGATACCCAAGCAATACCCCGTTTTCCAGCGTCTCCCACACGCCTTTCTCAACTGCTCTGATAAATTCTGCAGGAATTGCTCCTCCCTTGATTGCATTGACGAATTCATTCCCTTCTCCTCGTGGCTTAGGTGTTACCCGAAGCATACAATGCCCGTATTGTCCCCGTCCTCCGGATTGACGGATATATTTTCCTTCTGCATCAGCGTTTGCGCTGAATGTTTCTTTGTATGCGACTTGTGGCGCACCGACATTTGCAAGCACATTGAACTCACGCTTCATACGATCGACCATCACCTCAAGCTGCAGCTCGCCGATTCCTGAAATGATCGTCTGCCCGGTTTCATGATTGGATTTAACGCGGAATGTCGGATCCTCCTCTGTCAGACGCTTGATCGCGTAGCCTAATTTCTCTTGGTCCGATTTTGTTTTCGGTTCAATCGCAAGCGATATAACTGGCTCTGGAAATGTGATTTTTTCCAAGACAATCGGCGCTGCCTCGTCACAAAGCGTGTCTCCGGTAATCGTATCTTTTAACCCAACAATAGCCACAATCTCACCGGCGTATGCTTCTTTGACTTCTTCACGCTGATTTGCATGCATGAGCAGCAATCGCCCGACACGTTCCTTGACATTTTTGGTACTGTTGAAAATGTAGGAACCGGACTGCAATGTCCCCGAGTAGATTCTAAAGTATGTCAATTTTCCAACATGCGGATCATTCTGGATCTTGAATGCAAGACCACTGAACGGGTCCTCAGGGACTAATTTTCGTGCCGTCTCCTCGCCAGTTTTTGGATGTATGCCTTTCACCTGACCTAAATCGGCAGGGGACGGAAGATAGTCGATTACGGCATCAAGAAGCGGTTGAACACCTTTGTTTCGAAGCGACGTACCGGCATAAATTGGAACAAGCTTATATGCGATAACCGCACGACGAAGAGCAGCCTTTAATTCGTCAACTGACGGTTCTTCTCCGGCAAGATATTTTTCAAGCAATGCGTCATCCGTCTCGGCAATTTTCTCAATGAGTTTATGACGGTATTCCTCAACCTGATCTTTCATATCTGCCGGAATATCGTCTGAGAGATCAAATTTTGCACCAAGCTCTTCTGATCCCCAAGTAATCGCTTGCTTTGTCAATAAATCGATATTTCCAACATAGGAACTCTCACTACCGATGGGTAAAACCATGATTGCCGGATTTGCACCGAGTCGATTTTCAATACTTTTCACTGTTGCTAGGAAATCAGCCCCAAGCTTGTCCATTTTGTTGACAAAACAAATACGGGGAACATTGTATTTATCCGCTTGTCGCCAGACTGTTTCAGACTGAGATTGCACGCCTTCTTCCGCATCAAGGACGGTAATGCCTCCATCAAGTACGCGAAGTGACCGTTCTACCTCGGCAGTGAAATCAACATGGCCCGGAGTATCGATGATATTGATCCGATGATCTTTCCAGAATGTTGTTGTTGCCGCAGAAACAATAGTAATACCCCGTTCTTTCTCCTGCTCCATCCAAACCATTTGTGTATTTCCCTTATCAATATCTCCGATTTTGTATGTTTTTCCCGTGTAAAAAAGGATTCGTTCTGTCGTGGTCGTCTTCCCCGCGTCGATATGCGCAATAATGCCAATATTGCGGATCTTATCAAGAGGAAATATTCGTGATTTTTCGTCTGTTGCCATAATGAAAAAATCTCAAAACGCAAATGTCAAATCTCAAAGCTACAGCT
>JACQKR010000001.1 GCA_016204425.1 Candidatus Levyibacteriota bacterium | reverse complement strand
TGCATTAATAGTGTCCATCATTTTCCTTATTCACCCGATGCAGGTTGAGTCAGTATCCTATATAGCACAAACGGTAAGTCCATTATTTTTTCTTTTCGGGGTAACAGCACTTTTTTACAGTTTAGCAGACAACATAAGCGCGAGAAGAGTAGTAGTAATATTTACTTTTCTTCTTCTATCTTTATTGACGAAAGAATCAGGTTTTCTTTTCATGTTCACTATTTTATTAGCTACATTTCTTTTTTATAAGCGAAGGCTCAAGGGTTTCATTTTTTGTAGTTTTCTTATTACATGCATCTATTTTTTAGTACGATTTGGAATAGGACATGTTTATTTTGCAAAGATCGGGACCGTACCAATTGCAAAGCTCTCGTTGGCAGAGCGCCTTGTTCATATTCCTAATATCATCTTTTATTATCTAAAAACATTCCTCCTACCATTTCATTTAACTATTGAACAGCGCTGGATTATAAAAACAACCACTGGTAATAACTTTTATCTACCACTACTCATTGACACATTATTTTTTCTCTTTTTTATAGTTATTGGAAGGTTTGTATGGAAAAAAGATAGAAAAGCATTTCGAATATTCGTTCTATTCAGTTTTTGGTTTATAGCAGGGATTTTTATGTTGCTTCAGGTTTTTCCACTGGATATGACAGTCGCAGATCGATGGTTTTATTTTCCTATGGTTGGATTACTTGGCATGATCGGGATTAGTATGCAGGCAATCATGGGAAAAATTTCTCGAAAGAATATGTACATAGGTTATGGAATAGCAATTAGTATTATTCTCCTCTTATCCCTTAGGACTATAGTGCGAAATGCTAACTGGGTAAATGCGATTACTTTATATAGCCATGATAGTAAAATATATGACAATGATGAGATTGAAAATAATCTTGGGAACGAGTATTATGCTGAGCACAATTATAGAGAAGCGCTAAGACATTTTAAAAAATCGGTAGAGCTGTATCCTAACGCGACAAATCTCTCAAACCTTGGAAGCATATATGAAATATTTAATGATAAAGCTAGCGCTCGCAAATATTTCTATATGATTCTTAACACTGATGCATATTCGAAAAATACTTATGATTATTTTTTAGTGTACGCATCATCAGTACTACTCCATTCAGATTCGCCAGAAATTGCAAATGACTTTACCTATAAAGCCTTAAAAAAAGCTCCTCATACTGGATATTTGTGGGCAAATAAGGCGATAAGCGAGTATAAGCAGCTCAATCAAAAAGAGGCTCTTGCTGCTGCTGAAAGGGCAAAGAGTCTAACTCCAAACGCACAGACAAATTACCTCTATACTCTTATTTCTGAGGAAAAAGAGATTCCTGAAGACATGGTTTTTCAGTTGCAATAACTTATTGCGGTTAGTGATAAGTCTGAGATTTGTTTTTGTTGACATTAAGTAATTTTCTCTATACACTGAAACGAAACAGTACATTCTATGCGAATCCTAGGAAGAATATTTGAGCTACTGGCAGTTGTTTTTCTCTTTGGTTTTGTTTTTAATAATTCAGTTATAGCTGCAACATTGACTGGGACAATTACTGATTCATCTAATAATCCAGTTACAGGCGGTTTCGTTAGGCTACTTGTTCCAGGAACTATAACCGATACCTTCATTTCTGAAGCACAAATTTCAAGCGAAGGAACGTACAGCGTACAAGCTGATGATGGAACATATGATATATATATTCAATCAATTGAGCCTCCATACCCAGATTATAAAGCTCTCATTGTTACTAATCAGAATCTTTCAGGCGCTGTTGCGCGCGATTTTGTAGTTACTGCGGATCAGCATTTTACAGTGAGCGGCCACATCACCGACAGAAACGGAGATCCAATTCCCGAGGCGGTGATTTACACACCACAAGGAGATATCTTCGCATCCGCGGACGGAAATGGATTCTATTCTGCATCACTTCAGGCAGGGCAGTATTATCTTTTTTATTTTAGCGGCGGTATTTCATCATTTGTTCCTCAAAGTTACGTTTTTTCAATGAACAAATACTATGTTGCGACGCGTGATTTTAATTTGGATGTCCAAATTTCTCCCATAAGAAGAATTACTTTACATGTCCTGGATGGTAATAATAACCCCATAAATAATGCAAGATTAGAGGCTATTCCCTTTTTTAGCTTTAGTAATTCACAGGGTATTTTTGTTGCCAATCTATCTCGAACAGGCATAGGAACAACGGACGAAAATGGAGATGTTTCTTTTAGCGCTTTCCCAAATCACTACCAAGTTTTGGTAAACCCACCATCAGATAGTGGTATATCTCCATTTTCCTCCTTCATTGACGTAGGTGATATCGATGAGGCTTTCACCATCCGAGGCAACACTCCTCCAGTCATAAGCCCAATACCGAACGTTACCTTAAATGAAGGGAGTACATATTCATATATAGGTTCTTTTAATGACTCTGATTCATCGGCTTGGAATGCTTCCGTCGATTATGGAGACGGTTCAGGGTCACAGCCTTTGAATCTCAATGGGACGAGTTTTTCTCTGAACAACATTTACGCAAACCCAGGAGTCTACACAGTAACCGTGACGGTTATGGATGACCAAGGCGCTGCTGGTACTGGAACAGCAACAATTACAGTTAATAACGTTGCGCCAACTGTGGAAGCAATTTCTGCGCCTACAGCGCCGGTACAGATAAATACTGCTGTCACGGCTTCAGCGTCATTTTCAGATCCGGGAGTTTCGGAAACGCATACTGCGAGTTGGGATTGGGGAGATGGAGTAACTACATCTGGAACAATAACAGAATCAAACGGTTCAGGCTCTGTATCGGGTAATCACACCTATACTGCTACTGGTGTATACACAGTTGTTCTCAGCGTAACTGATAATTATGGAGGAGTCGGATCATCGCAATTCCAATATATAGCTGTTTACGCCCCTAATCCGTCTGCGCTTTTTTCTGGATCACGAATGTTTAACTCTCCTGCAGGAGCATATCCTCAAAATCCACAGTTAACTGGAAAAGTTATGTTTGGCATCAGCGTCAAGTACTCAAACGACGTACCTACAGGAAATACAGATATGGATTTTAAAGTTGGAAATCTTAATTTTGTAGCTACGTCCTATCAATACCTTGTAACTACAGGAGCAAAAGCAACGCTGAAAGGGAGCGGAACTATTAATGGGTCAGGAAATTATACATTCCTTGCGACTGGCATACAGGGTAGTAATGGAGGACAAGACTTTATTCGTTTCCAAATCAAGGATTCTTCAAATACGGTTATTTATGACACACAACCTGGAGCAGCAGATACTTCTGATCCAATAACTCCTGTTACTGGGCATATTGTAGTCCACTAACGCTTACTATATAGTTCATCCTTTACACGGCGAATTTCGTATGCTATGCAGAGAGTATGAATGATGGAACACGCTCTGGTGAACACACATCAGGAGGAATATAGCGAAGAAGACTTATAAAAGCTGCCGCTGGAATCGCGCTTGGCGGAGGAGCAGTCGCTGGAGTTTTAGAAAGTCATCAAATAGCGAGTATAGCGAAGCCTCATCTACCTGATACACAAATTATCGACGGTACGCCCATGCCTGATGCAGATTCGCCCATGGAAAAGGTTTTTGCAGAAGTTGGCGAGGAAACAGGTATTGAGCTACGAGAAGATGCATTGGTAAAAGTTAGCGACACCGGATACAGTTTCATTCATGATGAAAGGAGACAGGCTCGTCAGGTCCATATATTTCTCGCTTTGGTTCTCAACACACCCGGGGTGCACATCAATCAAACTCTTACTTCCGCAGGCACGCCTGAAGATAAACATGATGGTTATCGATGGCTGAGCCTGGGGGACTTAGTAGAGTTAGCAGGAGAAGGATATCTTGCACAAAACAGCGCTGCTTTTCATACTGCAATCCCTTTCTTAGATAGGCTTGCAATATGATTTAGCACTACTTGTCCTGCGGAGCTGGATATCGCTTCGCGAGACATCGTATGCTAAAATAGACGTTGTCTATCAGAATGACAACGCATATATGGGAAATCAGATAAAAACTATTGCACTTCTTGGTCTTCTCAGCATCTTATTAATAACTCTTGGAAGAATGCTTGGAGGCGTTGGCGGCATGTATATCGGGCTTCTTTTTGCACTCGTTATGAACGGCGTATCGTATTTTTATTCAGACAAGATTGCACTGAAGATGAGTGGCGCGAAGCCGGTGAGTCAGAAAGAAATGCCTGAACTCTATGGTATTGTTGTAGACCTTTCAAAGAAAATGGATCTCCCGATGCCAAAACTCTATATGACACCTGAGCGGCAGGCAAATGCATTTGCGACAGGACGCGACCCGAATCATGCATCGGTTGCGGTAACAGCGGGGATTCTTGATGTTTTGTCAAAAGAAGAGCTCAAGGCAGTACTCGCGCACGAGCTCGGGCACGTCAGAAACCGTGATATTCTCGTCGCATCAGTTGCCGCAGTCATCGCGAGTGCAATTTCATTTATGGGTAATATGGCGATGTGGGGCAGCTTTGGCAGAAGCAGGGATGATGAGGATAGCGGGGGAGGAGCTTTCGCGCTTTTGGCAGCGATTCTGGTACCTATCGGCGCCTCACTTATCCAGCTTGCCATCTCAAGGCAGCGTGAATTTGGTGCTGATGAGACAGGTGCCCGCACCATTGGAAATGGAGAGCCACTCGCCAAAGCGCTTGTCGCGATCCATGACTCGGCAAAAGCGCATCCGATGCGAACAAATCCTGCATTTTCATCATTGTATATCGGTAATCCGCTTGGAGGCTTAGGTGGAGGACTCATGAAGCTTTTTTCAACGCATCCACCTGTTGAAGAGCGGGTTGCCCGCCTTAAAAAAATCCACTAATTATTACTCTTCTGTCCCGCCTTTGGTTATCTCAGGAGTCGGGGTAAGGGTGACGATGATGACTCCCGGTTCAAGTGTGGGTTCCGGCTCCGATCCAATCGTGGTCGGTGTAACAATAATACTATTGGAATTTTGTCTTGATTCATTTGGTAGAGGTGTCGGAGTAGGCGATGCGAAGATAGTGAAGGGCGTTCGTATTTGCCTATCATCCGTCCCGAGAATCTGCGGAACAGTGAGAGGACCGTCGCTAATACCTTTCCCAAAAAATACCTGCAAGATAAAGTTGATAATGAACCAGGAGAGGAAAACCAGAATTAATCCGACAACAACCGAGATGATTTGATTTCGTGCTGTTGATACTTTTTCTTTGTCTCCGCCAGATGTGATCCATTTGATTCCGCCCCAAATAAGATAGAAAAGGGCGATAATAATTGCGATAACAATTGCAAATGTCATGATCGCCGGCAAGCCGTTATCAGGCCTCAGGTCACAGAGGATACTATAGTCACGATCCGGTGCAGGAGCAGGACAAAGATTGAAGTTTTGCGCATAAACTTGAGCGGGGAGCAGGATTGTGCCTAGCAAGCCAAGCACGACTCCGAAACGTTTTTTCATAGCCGTGTGGTTTGTAGCATAGACGTCTGGCCTTGTCAAGGCAATGAGGCTAATTTTGCAAGCCTTGACAAGAAAAAACAAAACAGTATAATAAAAAAACATTATGCAAAAGCACATAACACATATCATGATGATGCCTCCTATTCGGGAGGCTATGACGTCGTAAAAAGACATCATAGATAGGTAGCCTCCCAATACGGGAGGTTTTTTTGTATAAATATGGCAGTAGCAACAGAAATTACAAGGCATCAATTTAATCCTGAAGCAAGGGATGTTTTCTTAAGTTTGCAACAGCACCGATTAGGAGAACGGCAAATTACAGTAGATGGAGTAGTATATCCTCATCTTGAGACACTTGATTTTCCGCAATCAGATCCCTGGAGCAGACACATGACTGCTGTTGTTGCATCTTCGCGTTCAGACGGAGAATTTTTTGGCAAACATATAACTGAACTCGGTGTTGGCGATGGGAGAAATATTATTCATGCAGGAGGAGAGATAACGGGAGCAACTGTAGTTGATGTTGAAGACTGGCGACTAGATTCGGCGTTAATAAATTTTTCTCGCCATGAAGCGACTGCTTCGTTGCCCATTGAGGCTTGGCATGGTGATGCTGTCGCATTATTGCGCGATTGGGAGACACATAAGCCTGGCGAACGAATAAAAGGGTATGTATTTGCATGTCTACCACAATCTCCTGATGGAGACAATCTTGCAGATCGGTATGATGAAAATTCACTCCTTGAGCCCTTCGCAGAATGGAATAGATATGGATTAACATTGAATGCGGCAGTGCTTTCTCATCTTCGTCCACTTGTAGAAAAAGATACTCGACTGCTACTCATGCTTTCTCAGCGAGTTCCTTCTGACGTTCGAAAAAAGCTTTTTGGAAAAACAGGATGGGATTTGGTTTATGAACATAAGACAACAAGTCCAATTCAGCAAGATCCAGATACAGGTATTGGCTGGGTAGCGCAAATTGAAGATGAGTTTGCTAAAGATGAGCATCCATTTTATGCTTATGAGCCAGAAGGTAATGATTTCTTGCCAATATCTGCGTCCGAAGCAGAAGAGAGAAGATTACAGAGCACAGGGAGAGATGACTTGAATGTTTATCATCATCTATCGGTATATGAGCTGCAACCAGCAAGGCCTGTTATCTTCGAAATATTTAAAAGCGTTTCTCCTAATGGAAACAGAAACGGAGATGGATTAGGATATGCAGCTTGATCAATTCAAAACCAAATTACACAAGAAAGAAATTATCCTCAAAGACGGTGCGATGGGGACTGAGATTCTGCGTCGCGGGACTGAGACGCCCATACCGCTTTGGTCAGCGTATGCACTACTCATAAAGCCAGAGCTTGTTAAAGAAATTCACAAAGATTACATCAAAGCCGGTGCAGAAATTATTACCACCGATACATTTAGTACCACTGCACGTATGCTGACAAGAGCTGAGTATCCTGCTGAAAAGGCGAGGGAAATAACCCTTCTTGCCTGTTCGCTTGCAAAAGAAGCAGTACAGGAGAGTGGAAAGAGTGTTTTGATCGCAGGCTCTGTCGCGCCGCTTGAAGATTGTTATTCGCCCGAATTGACGCCGCCTGAAAGCGAGCTTAGGAAAGAGCATGCTTCTTATGCAAAAGATCTGGTTGATGGCGGGGTCGATTTTATTCTTATTGAAACAATGATTACGATTCGTGAAACACTTGCAGCATGCGTTGCTGCAAAAAAACTAAACATTCCACTTGCAGTCAGTTTTTGTTGCACAGCGGATGGGAAATTGCTCGGAGGAGAAGATTTGTTGGATGCCGTACAAGCGGTAACGCCGTATAGTCCAATGTTTGTCGGTATCAACTGCATGTCTTATCAAGCGGTAACAAGCGTAGTCTCAAAATATCGAAAAAAAATCTCCTTGCCATTTTGTGCATACGCACAGGGTGTGGGGTCGCCGGACGATACACAAGGGTGGAAATTTGACGAGAATGAAAATATCCAGCAGTACATCGATGCAGCCAAGGGTTGGGCGGAAAAGGGCGTTCAGATTATCGGAAGCTGCTGCGGCTCGACTCCTGAATATACGAGGATACTTTCACAGAAACTTCTTCAGAAATAATTTCTTGTACTCCTCTGTATTTATTGTTATAGTACATATACCACTTCGCCCCGCTTAGCGTGGCTACGTTGGGTATTATAAATTTGTATTTTTATTTCAGAGGAGTATAATATGCCCGAGAGTTCCTTAGCTGTTGATATCCGTGAGCTTTCTAAATCCTTCGGTTCTCTTCACGCAGTTTCCCAGGTGAGTCTTACTGTTCCCACCGGTGCGATTTATGCTCTTATCGGTCCAAACGGAGCCGGGAAAAGTACGCTTATCAAATTGTTGGTAGGATTGCTCCGGCCATCCCGGGGGGAGGCGCATATTCTTGGCTTTAGTATCGCGAAGCAAATGGAAAAAATAAAAGAAATTATTGGGTATCTCCCTGATGACCCAACAGCATATGATTATCTCAGTGGAGAAGAATTTCTTCAGTTGACAGGAAATCTTCGGGGATTGCCTGCACAGACAATAAAAGATCGAATTTCAGAGCTGAAAACACTTTTTCCATTACACGATACACTTTCTCAGTCCATGCAGGCATATTCACGAGGGAACAGGCAAAAAGTCGCTTTTCTTTCCTGTCTGATTGCAAGACCAAAAGTACTCATTATTGATGAGCCGGTCGTTGGGCTGGATCCGGAAAGTATTATTGTATTCGGAAAGACATTAAGAGAGTTTGTGAAGCATGGAGGAACAGTGTTTCTGGCGACACATATCCTTTCTTTTGCAGAACAATATGCAGATATGGTTGGCATTATGCATGAAGGGAAAATCGTTCACGAAGAGAAGATAAAGACAAACAGTTCGCTTGAGGTACTCTACGAGAAAATGACAAAATAATTCATGAGAGTTACACTTTCTCTTCTTTGGGCAGACACGCAAGCAGTAAAACAGTGGTTTGCAACACAAACGCTTAGTAAAATACTTGTTCTTTTTGGCTTTCTTGTTCTGGGAGGGTTCATCAGCTTTGGTGCGCTCTTTTTCAGCAATATTTTTTTCTTTAACCTCTCGCAGTATCAATTGTACGGTGAATTAACTGCGGAATATCTTATTCATGCTGCAATCCTTATTTTATTATGGCTGGCGCTCGGAAGTAGTCTTATTGCACAGATAACGTTCCTTCTGAACCCAAGCAAGAACGTTGATTATCTCATGACTCTTCCGATAAAGCCTCAGGGCATTGTCGATTGGTATTTTATGCGTTCTTTTTTCATAAATATTTTTCCTCTTCTGATCGTTTTAGGCCCCATTGCAATGTCATTTGCTCAAGTATTCACAGGAGGTGTTAGCCTCCTGTTTCTGCTTCGTTTTCTTTTTGCTGTTTTTGCTTTGGTTATCATTGTCAACACTTTGGGAGGGATAATTGCATATCTTTGTGCGAGCATGGCAAAAGGGAAGGGTGTTGCAGGTGCGTTTGTTACTGCATTGTTTTTCTTGGTATCGACATTTGTACTTCTACAGGCGATATTCCCAAAAGAAATGACGTTGCTTTACCGGGCAAGTCCTGAAGAATTTTTTGTTCTGTACAACAGCCTGCCTCTTTCAAATAACTATTTACCAACGTATTGGCTGACGCACGTTGTCGTTTCGGGTTTTGACATCTACGCTTTCCTGACCATTATTCTGTGCTCATTTCTCATTTTTATCTCAACTGCTGTCCAGTCGCAAAAAATTATTCCACTCTATCAGCGCTTGAAGGAGAGAGCCTTTGCTGCATCATTTCCCAGAGCCTATTCCCGGGCCGGTTTTTTGCATACAAGGTCCCCGTTGCTGCTGAAAGATTGGCTGTCTCTTCTGCGTTCACCCTCCGAGTTTGGATACGGTTTGTTTCTTATTGCAATGGCGATTTTCTTCTTTTTATTTTTTACCCGTGTTGCTGTGTTTCGTCCGCCTGATATGGCAGGCAAGATCAATAGTATTATTTTTTCATTCGTATGGTTATTGTTTTTTACAACGGCATATCTCATGCGGCTAGTTTTTCCTCTTATGGCACGGGAAGGAAAGACAAGATGGTATATCCTGACACTTCCGCTTCACCGCGATTTACTTGTGTTATCAAAGGTTTTCCTGGGGTGTTTACTCGTTATCCCTCATATTGTATTTGGTGTGCTTATCTGGTTTGTTATGCCGTATGCAAAAGAATATATTTTTCCACTGAGCGTTATGAGTACATTTGCAATTATTTTGCTCGCACTCGTGCAAGGATTTTTGGGGGCAGTGTATCCAAACTTTTTACAAGGCGATAATCCGGAGAGAGTGTCAACCAGCATGATGGGTATTATGACGCTCTTTTTGTCCTCTGGTATTATCGCTTTAGTCGCGTACTGTTTACACAGTATTCTCCAGAATGGCGATAGCATGCAACTCATCATGAGTTTTCTTCTCTCTTTTGCAATTTGTGTTATAGCAACGCTTTTTCTCTACACCCGATATACCGTGTCTCGATACCGGGTGTAGAAAATTGAGATGTTTTTACTATTCATTCGTAGAAAACCCGACAACGATGCCCGGGAGCTTCAGCATTGACAGGATGACTTGGCAGCTATTATGCTAGTAGGAGGTCTATGCCAGTGAAGAAAAAATCATCAGCAAAAGAAAAAGAAAGAAAAAAGGCCACGAAGCAAACTCCGGTAAAGAGGAAGGTAGCGGTAAAGCCTCAAGCCGGGGAGGCGGAATCCACAGAGAAGCAAGTTGTAAAGCCGGCGAGGCTTGTTACTGAAGTGGTCGAGGATGAAGTTCTGACAGATCAGAAACCGGCAATTGAGGCGGAGCCTGTTGCCTCCTTAGAAGAATCAGCGGAAGAACAGAAGGATTCAGAACCGGAAACAAAAGAAGATATTGAAGAAGAAGTGAAAGAGGAGGCACAGCCTGAAGACACAGATTCTCAAGAACCCTACAGAGTTGAATATAAACGAAATTATTTTATGCCGATTATTTTTGGCATCCTTCTCGGCTTAGGCGTGTTTGGAGCATTTGTTTTTTATGAGGAAGTCATTCGGAAAGACGCATTGGTAAAAAACGAAACAGCTGTTGTTCCAACCGAAGCACCATCCCCGACAGAAAAAGTACTCGATCTTTCTCTCTATTCGATACGGGTTTTAAATGGCAGTGGTGTCTCAGGGCAAGCGGCAAAGGTTCAGCAAGTGCTGGAAGACGACAAGTTCACGGTTGCATCGATCGGGAACGCTGAAAAATCGGATTATACCGAAACGGTCATTCAGGTAAAGAAAACAGTTAGCAAAGAATATATTCAGAAATTGAAAGATCTCTTGAAAGATTACTATGATCTTGATGAGGT
>JACQKR010000024.1 GCA_016204425.1 Candidatus Levyibacteriota bacterium | reverse complement strand
GCGTAGTTCAGTGGTAGAACGCGTTCCTGATAAGAACGAGGTCGTAGGTCCGATTCCTACCGCACCCACAAAAAACAAAAAGAGGTTTTTCAACCTCTTTAGGGCAAGTCTTGGACAATCTGACCAGCCAATTCTTCTTTGTTCTCAAGCTCAAATTTCACAAGTCGCCTAAACATAGCTAAAACAGTTCTGGCTTCGTCGCCACTACTCGACATCATTATAATTTCTTTCGGCAATCTTTCTGCATCGCTTAACATCTGATGGAAAAGCCAGCGGACTTTGCGCTCATCTCGTTCGTTCCGATTCTTGTTCAAAGAGGCCAAAGCACTCTCCATCACATAAACGGAAATCATACTGCGGCTTAGATGATCAATGATGATCTGATGCTTAAAAACTCTCTGTTTCATTTCCTCTTGATTCAAATTGGACGGGAAACAATTCTTAATAAAAACACCACCACTCAAAAGCACCGAACTTTTCACACCGTCGAGAGCTTTGGAAAGTTTTTTCACCAAGTCAGTTTCCGGTTCTGCCGGTTTTGTCGGACCGGACATTGAATCGGCTTGGGCTTTCTGGATTGCTTTCGTCAGCAGCAGTTCGCCTCGCATGGTTTTCTTCATTAACTGAACAAACATCAACTGACTATTGACTTCGTTGGTTCCCTCAAAAAGACGATTGATCCTCGCATTGAGCAGATACTTTGCTGCGCAGATGGCTTTATCTTCAATAATATAGCCATATCCGCCATGGATCTGAACTGTTTCATCGGCAATTATCATGTCCAGAACATCACTGCAAAATACTTTGATAGCCGAGCATTCAATCGCAAATTCACCGATAGCTTTCAGAACAGCTTTTTGGTCATTGGTGTTAACCTCTTTTAATGCGCTCTCAAGCAACCCGGCTGTCCGGTAAATAGCTGACTCCATGGCATAAACATATGCCGCCATCATTGCTAACTTCCCCTTGATCACCGGCATCTCAATAAGATACTTGCCGAACTGTTTTCTCTGGCGGGCATAGACAAGCGCACTTTCAAGACAAGCTCTTGCTCCGCCCAGACTTGCCGCGGCAAGCTTGAACCGGCCAAGATTAAGAACATCGAGAGCCATTTTTAAACCGCTGCCGGATTGGCCGAGCATATTTTCTTTTGACACCCTGACATCGTTTAATTTCACAGAAACAGTCGAGGAGCCGACAATCCCCATCTTATGCTCTTCTTTGCCAATCTCGATCCCATCAAAAGATTTTTCAACAATAAACGCACTGTGAAGGCTATCATCGCCGTTGATTTTGGCAAAAATAATGAATACATCGGCAAACCCCCCGTTAGTAATGAAGATCTTTTCCCCACTAAGCAGAAAGTATTTTCCGTCTTCGGTTGGTACGGCTTTGGCTTGGATAGCCGCCGCATCAGAACCAGCCCCAGCTTCGGTGAGAGCATAAGCACCCATCCATTCCCCGCTAACAAGTTTAGGTAAATATTTCTGTTTCTGTTCTTCGGTGCCGAACAAAAGTATCGGATAAGTAGCAATCCCGGTATGCGCCAAAAAAGTGCAGGCAAAAGAACCTTGGCGAGCAATATTTTCGGCAACAACTGTACCAGTAACCTTGCCAAGATCCGATCCTCCGTATCGTTCGGGAATTTCTACGCCAAGATATCCCAAGTCAGCCAATTCTCGCATTAACTGAATAGAATAAGCAAGATCTTTTGACTCTATACGCTTGATTGCCTCATCAGACAAGACTTTTTCTTTCATGAAACTTCCAAGATCTTTCTGAATAAGAAGCTGCTCTTCGGAAAGTCCACTTACCGTAGAAACATCCGGTAAATTACCGTTCGGAATAATGAATTCCCCACCTCTTGCCATATTTTTCCTGTTTTTTAAAGGTCAGTTAAGTCGGTTATTATGCTACTCCTTATAAAAAATAATTCAAATATCTCTTGCCAAAATTATCATTATATGGTAACATCGAACTAACAAGTATTTGACCAAACATGAGCGAAGCAACCCAAAAACTTAACCAAG
>JACQKR010000030.1 GCA_016204425.1 Candidatus Levyibacteriota bacterium | reverse complement strand
TTGAGGGGATATTTTCTCAGCTGGATAATTCATTGGGAAGACACAGAGGATTATCGAAGAAACATAGACCCCATTTCCTATACTGGTTTTTCTACCTAAAACAATTCCCCAAGATAACGCTATCGGATATTAAAAAATCCCATCTATAACTTAGGACATCAACACATAATTGCAATTAAACCTGAAACTTTGAGTTTAGTACCCCTTATGAGTGAAGATGCGGGTTGTTTTCTGGATAGAACACCAGGAACTAGGGAAGGGAGAATGATACGAATTGCCTTTGTGATACCACATGATCAATTGCTCAGAGGTACAGGGGTCATAAACCGTGCATTAGCTGTCTATACTGGAAGGATTCAAGATGAGTCTTATGAGGCTGTCTCACAGTCTGATTCTGACTCACATATTGTTTTCGGGTAATGTATCTTACGTTATTTATCCTCATTTATTTATTATTTTCCTTGAGATGGTAAAATACGTTCATGATAACAGTGGAAAAAGGCATGGTTTCTGAATCAATTGCAGGACTTCCTATTGTGCCAAATCTTAATCAAAACTTTGCGCGGATGACTCGATCGAATAGAGTGAGAGCTTTGAAAATGGCAGATGCACTTCGTGCAGAGGGTGGGGGAGCACATTTAGAGAAAGATTACCTTGCCCCCTACAGACCTCAAAAAGGAGAGCAGGTCGTTTTATACGATATAAACCTTCGAGGACAGACTCAAAGGAAGCCAATTCCTCTGGAGAGGCTTCAGGCATATAGAAAGCAATACCTAACTGCAAGAGAAATAACAGCATTAGAAGGTGTCTCAAGAGCACATGTCAATCTTGAGTATAAAAGACATGGGATACGTATGGGAGATAAACCGGTGACTGGGAGTGGTGGACGAAATTGGCCTGTCACCCCTCCTTCTAAAGCGAAACTTGAAGAACTATATATTCATCAGCAACTCAGTTCTGGGGAGATTGCTTCTATATATGGTGTCGATGAAAAAACAGTGAGAAGGAGGATGGATAAATTTGGAATAGCCCGCAGACCAAGAGGAACGAATCAGTTTAAAAGATAACTATTCCGAATTCACTTGTATGAGCTTTGAATTAAAGACATTTAATACTGAAGAAGCTAGAGATTTTATTGCTAAAAGAACTTTGGGACCATACCAAAGTATTACTAGGACCTGTGTTCTTTTTGAAAACGGACAATGTCCTAAGCAGAAGTATCCTCACTGTGGATCCTGTGATATAGCAATGAGTGATCATGGGGTATTGGGTGTGTTACTTGAAGAGCAAGGGCTGTCAACGTTGGGGCCGCTTCAATGTTATGATGATCTTCGAGTTCTTGAATCAATATTTCAATCGGGAAAAGAAGCGGTACAGATTGATCACTGGGGTGGAAACGTGAGAATTGAATCAATAGCCTCTGCTGGTGAGGGATTGTGTAGGCTGAGATACATAGGTGACACTTTGGGTATATAATTTCGCTCCTGTCCGGAAAGGTGTCAACCTATGACCAGCGTCACTCCTGCCCCGTTCCACCCGTGGGGATGGAAAGGACAACACTACAAACGGGAGCACTTTGAAAGCGACGCCGCCTACTGGCGGTACTGGGCAGACCGCATGAATCGCTTGATTACCTGACGCCAATTGAGTATTCTACTAAAACCTTTGAAGTGTCACCGATGTGGGCGTCGAGCACAATAATTTGACAATTGTGGTATACTAATAGAAGTTTAATAGGCGATGACGAGAGAATAGTAGTTGAAAGACGAACGAGCTCTCCAGCCATCCTCGAAGAAAGTCATAGGACAAGTAGAGGAATATAATGAGACCCGCCACAATCTTTCTGTAAAGGCTAGTCTTAGGAAAACTAAGATTTGATACAGAAAGTTTATTTGTGCTTTTGGGGTAGAATGTTGGCGGGTGAAGTAAGGTGGCATCACGGGAGCTCCCGTCCTTAGGTCCGTCAGCTGACGGATCCGGGGACGGGAGTTTTTTTATGAATAAACTTTGGGATAAACATAATGATTGGAGTCTAAACAAGACTATTGAAGCCTTTGAGACGGGTGAGGATTTGGTATTGGATCAAAAATTGGTCAAATATGACTGTTGGGGGACGATGGCCCATGCGAAGGGACTTTATAAGATAGGGATATTAAGTGAAGAGGATATTAAGGTACTGAGTGCGGGATTGAAGGAGATTTTAAATAAAGAAAGGCAAGGAAAATTCGAATTGAAGCCG
>JACQKR010000029.1 GCA_016204425.1 Candidatus Levyibacteriota bacterium | reverse complement strand
TGATAAAGCAATACAATTTTAAATTTATCGGGATCTACAATTATCATCTCTTTCCAAAAAATAAACTTAATGACGTTTTTACAAAATTGTTAAGTTAAAAAGGTCAAATTCTCCGCACCCCGACTCCTCGGCAAACTCGTAGTCATAAAAGTGTCGAAGACTCCGAGTTTGCCGAGGAGCCCTGATCCTTCGATATGCTCAGGATCATCTTGAGTCAAATCGAAAGATGAGCTTGTCGAAGGGCACCAATCATGTTCATTCTCTATATTCTTCGAGGCAAAAAAAATCATCTCTATGTTGGAATTACTACTAATCTTTATAAGGGACTATTGAAACACAAAACTGGAGATGGTACAGAGTTTGCAAAAAGAAATCAAACGTTTGATGTTGTTTATACCGAAACTTTCACAAGCTTACTTACTGCAAGAAGACGAGAAACCCAAATAAAAGGTTGGCGAAGGGAGAAAAAAGAAAATCTTATTAAATATGGAAAACCTGTAATCTAGTCTAATTTTCTTAGTTCTGTAATATCATTCATTACGTCCTGGGGTTGATTGATAGGATCTATTTTCTCATACACTTTCTTTATTTCTCCGTTTGGATCTATCAGATATGTTTTTCGCAAAATCCCCTCAAATTCCCGCCCCATGAATCTCTTCTTCCCCCATGCTCCAAATGCCTTGATCGTCTCTTTTGATTCATCACTCAATAAAGGAAACGGTAAATGATATTTATCGGCAAATTTTTTGTGGGATTTAATAGAGTCTTTTGATATACCCAGAACGGCAATATGTTGTTCAGTCAATATATCGATGGCATCCCGAAAACTACACGCTTCCTTCGTACAGGTTGGTGTATCGTCTTTTGGATAAAAATAAACAACCAGCCATCTGCCTTTGTAATCAGAAAATGAGTGGAGTTTTCCTGTCTGATCGGGAAGAGAGAAATTCGGTATCTTCGACATGCACGATATCGTAGCACATTTTAACGCATTTTTTCCAGAGATATTGACGCGAACGATTCATTTTTCATATAATTTTATTTTTATGACATTAACGATTGAAGGGAAAACGCAATTAAACGGCAACGGGAGTAAAAATGGCACAGATGCAGAAGTAGCACTTGCTGATCAGATAGATACCGCTCTTTCTACAAGACGGCAAGCAGGAGAAATTGTCTATAAAAGAGACCCCAAAGACCCATTTAAAAATGGGCACGCAAGTGGCCGTGTGTCAGACACATTTCGCGTTGCCCCTGCTATACCTATTCCCGATGCGAGAGATGATCCAGGCAAGCTCACTGCATTTATGAGAGACGTTACACCTGATATTGGCCATGAGCCAAACAGTACAATTCCAGCGGGTAGACCACCAAACCCCGCATCAGGGATACTTTATGCTGCTCGCATGAACCATGCTGCACAAGCTGAGGATGGCACAGTACAAGGGGTTGAAATGTTCTTTTATCCTGCGGGTGTTTTTGTGGACTTGAGCGCAGCGTACAGACAGAGAAATTTTGGGGGGACTGAGGGACATGATCCAAATCCAGGACCAAGAAGAGACATGCAACATCTTACTCGAGGAGTCATTGAGGGAGAACTTTATGACAGTTGGATTGGGGGACAGGACCTTACAACGATCTACGAAAATTACGTCGCATAACAGCTCAACGAGCCTGTAATTACCTGAAAGAGTCGACTCACTTATTTTCCCACCGCGCAAAGATCCCTGTTGAAAGTAGTCTTTCTCTTTTTTTCTCTTGTAGCGCCAACTCGCCGATAGTAATTTTTCCACCGAGGTGTTTTAAATTATCTTCCAGAACATTCCCCAGCATGATCGCTGATGCTGTTATCGCGTATGCGTTCACGATGACAAAAAGCGGCTTTTCCGAAAGAATTTGCCGGCAATTATCCAAAAGTTTAGGGAAGCTTTTTGCAAAATCCCAAACCTCTCCTCCCGGACCATGTCCATACACCGGCGGATCCATGATAATCCCATCGTATCGAACGCCTCGTCTTACTTCACGAGCGGTAAATTTGAGCGCGTCATCAAGAATCCAGCGAATCGGTTTATCAGAAAGCTTGGATGCCAATTGATTCTCTTTGACCCAGCTGATCGCTTGCTTTGAAGCATCAAGATGGGTGACCTTGGCTCCAGCGGCTGCTGCAACGAGCGAGGCAATACCGGTATATGCAAAGAGATTTAAGATATGGGGTTTATTGTCATTGCGAGCCGAAGGCGTGGCAATCTCTTGTTGGGATTGCCCCCATTCGGGGATCTTCGACTTCACTCTATTCGCAATGACTGAGGTTATAAAATCCCAGTTGAGCTGCTGCTCGGGGAAAACACCGGTATGCTTAAATGGTGTCAATTTTGCCCAAAATGAGAGGTTTTTATAACTTAGTAACCACCTGTCAGCAAGTGGCTGTTTCCTTACCCAGTGGCCTGATTTGGCATCGTCTCTATATATCGCGTGTGCTTTCGTCTCCCATTCTGCAAAAGATTGCTGTGGTTTCCAAATCGCTTGCGGATCGGGACGAATGAGCAGATATTTGCCGAATCTCTCAAACCTGTGTCCGTTACCACTATCCAAAAGCTCATAATCGTCCCACCCTGCTGTTTGTAAAATAGTCATTGTTTTGATTGTAGTATACCTGATGGGGCAGGCGAGCACTATACCATAGTAAACAAAAACTTTCAAAGCTGGTATACTCTTTCATACAGGCAAACTCATGGATTTACAAAATTTGTTCTATCTACTCGCAATAATTTATATGACACTGGGTATTGTGCTGCTTATTGCGATAGGAATAATGTTCTTCGTATTGACAAAAAAATTTATAGAACTCCAGGCTGGAATCATGCAAAAGCTCGATAAAATCGGCTATATCACTTCTCATCCTGGAGAACTCGCTGCAGGGATAGGCGCAAATGTCGCCTCGGCAACGATCAAAGGGGTAAAAAATATCCTCCGCAGAAAAAAGGAATAGCTTACTTTCTATAGTGCTGTAGTTTTGTACTTAGGGCATCGATACTTTTCTGATCATACACCGAAACAGAGAGTATTTCTTTTTTCAAAGAACCGAGTTGGGTCATTTTCTTTTGCTTCTCTTTCTCTGTCACAAGATCGGCCTTTGTCAATAAAACAATTTCTTTTTTTTGTTGCAATGCTTCACTATATGCTTCAAGCTCTTTACGGACAGATGCGTATGCCTTCTTAACATCTTCCGTTGTGCTATCGATACAATGAAGCAAAACATGTGTCTTCTCAACATGTTTCAAAAACTTCGCTCCAAGTCCTTTTCCAACTGATGCTCCTTCAATCAACCCTGGAATATCAGCGAGTACGATATTTTGCCCGTCTGCATTTGCCTGAGCAAAGCTCTGGCGGACAGGCATAACGCCTAAGTTCGGCTCAAGTGTCGTAAATGGATAATTACCTATTTTCGGGCGGGCATTCGTGAGCAGGGAAAGAAGACTGCTTTTCCCGGCATTTGGCAATCCAATCAAACCAATATCTGCAATCAGCCTCAGCTCAAAAATGATTGTCCGTTGCTCACCCACTTCTCCGCTTTCAGCATACTGCGGTGTTTGGTTCGTTGCCGTTTTAAACGTAGTATTCCCCAGTCCCCCTTTTCCCCCTTTTGCTATAAGAAGCGGTTCTTTCGAAGCATCTATCTCATAGACTATCCCTGTTTCCTCAACAGTCACCCGGGTACCAACAGGGATACTGATAATTAAATCCTTCCCGTTCCTCCCGTGCATATCTTGTCTTCCACCCGCAACGCCATCTTCGGCTTTGATTATTTTTTTATAGCGAAACTCTGCTAGTGCATTGACATCAGAAACGCCGATGAGGTATACATTTCCGCCATTTCCTCCATTACCGCCGTCCGGACCGCCTTTTGGTGTCTGTGCATTCCGCCGAAAATGGACTGAGCCATTACCGCCATTTCCCGCTTTCACAATAATTTTTACTTCATCAACCAACATAGGCTTGTGTATTATAGTATATCTTGCGTTTCCTGATATACTATAATTATGTTTCTACGGATCGCACTCATTGTCATCGCCGCCGTAACCGTCATTGGCATTGCCATCGGATTTATCACAACGGCATTAACGCCTAAATCATCAAACATAACCACTGCGTCGGGGCTAAAGATTGAAGATATAACTGTCGGAAAAGGGGTGGCTGTCCAAAGCGGAGATTTTGTGGTGATTCACTATATCGGAAAATTAGAAAACGGGAATAAATTTGACAGCTCTTATGACAAAGGGCAACCCTTTGAAACACAAATAGGAACAGGACAAGTTATCAAGGGATGGGATGAGGGCGTTGTCGGTATGCGTATTGGTGGCAAGAGACGCCTTATTATCCCTCCAAGTCTTGGCTATGGGACACAAGGTGTCGGTGGGGTTATTCCGCCTAATGCAACGCTTTTCTTTGAGGTTGAGCTTATCGATATTAAGAAGTAAATTTACTTATTCGTTGCAAGAAGTGCATACTGATTTAACTCGGAAAGAATCATCCGCGTAGACTCAAGATAGCTCACCTGCGTGTATTCTAGCTTCATCTTTTTTGAGAGATCCTTCACGAGCGGTGTCAACAAATGGAGCTTGTTTCTTGGTGTATGTGGAAAAAGATGATGCTCTATTTGATAATTTAGCCCCATGTAGAGAAAGTCTGTCAGCCAATGACCCGTTATATTTCTTGATGTAATAATCTGCTGTTCAAGAAACGAGAATTTGCCATCCTCATCAATTTGAGGCATCCCTTTATGATTTGGAGCAAACACATTAATCAGATAAAATCCCGCAGTAATATTCACAGTTGCAAAGAGCAACAACGCTTTCTGCAAGTCAAAAATAACAAACGGCAGTAAAAAAATGATGAAAAAGCCTGTGCCAAACAACAAAATTTCCCACCACATCTTTTTGCTAAACGCATTGAGAAAATATTTTATACTGCCAATTCTCGGCGAAAAAACGACCAAAATACCCATCGGGAAATATATATATGATTGATAACGAAGCAACATCTTTGCCAGCCCTTTTTTTGAAAGCGCACGCTCCTGTGTGAAAGAAAGTAGTGGCAACTCGACATCCGGATCCTCACCTTCTTGATTTGTATGGGCATGATGCTTGTTGTGCTTTATTTTCCAGAAGTTGTATGCTTGGACCGTAAAAATGCCGCAAATGCTCCCGAGAATATCGTTGTTCTTTGATGATTGAAATATCGACCGATGTCCGGCATCATGAAGAATCCCTGCTATTTGTACGGAAAAAAACGCAAAAGAAATACCCCAAAAAACAATCAATAAGGGGTTTGTGACACGATATATCCCATACGCACTCACGAATACTCCAAGAAAGCTGATGCAGGCGATAACTGCATAATAGTGGTATGAACGATCGAATATCCCACGCTTTATTGCTTCCTGCTTGAGCTGAACGAATACCCGTGCACCGTCAACAATATCTATTTTTTTATCTGCTGTCCTCAATAGATTTCCTTTTACTTTTCTTGGCATATATAATTTGTATTGTTTATGATAGCATATTTTTATATATTCTCGCCTTGTGCGATTGCATGCTCTAAATAAACTTCATAAACGAATCAGTATTTCCATGAAACCAAAAATCCTCGCCTTTGTTTATACTTACATGCACCAATTCAAAAACCTTGAGCATAAATATGATTTTTTTTACTATAACGAGATTGGGAAAGATCCATATGAATATGTTGACTTTGTTATAACTGATCTTCTCGCAAGAGGCGTTCTTGTCGATGGAGTAATTGGCGATCAGGATGATACGAGTATCCTTGCCTCACTTGCTGCAAAGAAACTTGGACTCATAGGCCCTGACCCGCAAGCAATCTTTCGAGCACAACATAAAGCGTATTTTAGTGTGTTCGCTGCAAAAGCAAATAACTATTTCCCCCCAACATATGTCCTTAATCCATCAGTACGTAAATTTCCTGACCTCCCGTTTCCTGGTTTTGAAAAACCATCAAAAGGATCTCTCTCACGCTTTGCATATATGGTACGGACACCAAAAGAATTACGAAAGAGGCTTGACGCAATCGAACGAGCTCCAAGAAAGTACTTACGATGGTTTGATACCTTCTTTCATTCACAATATGAAGCTGATAAGCATGTTAAAAAACCATATATACCAATTAATACACTCCTCTACCAACCACTTCTCAGTTTTGATCAATATACTGTCGACGGGCTAGTACAACATGGGAAAATCACTATCCTCGGATATACAAAGTCTGACTATTCTGAAGATCGGAAAAGTTTTGTTAGCTTTAATTTTCCTTCTGAATTGTCAAAAAACCTCAATGATGAAGTACAAGAGGTATTAAAAAAATTATTACAACTTCTTGGGTATGATAATGCTGGATTTAATTTGGAGTTCTTTGTTACTGATCGTGATCATATGATCATTATCGAATTCAATACGAGATTGTCTGGGCAATTTATTCCTCTAATGCAACAATGGTATAAATCAAATAATTTAGATTTTGCGATTCAAATTGCTCTAGGCAATAAGCCTATCATACAATCCCGAAAGGAGAAAAAGCTTGCAAGCAGCTTTCCGCTTCGAATCCACCGTGACTTTCTTGTTGAATATATACCGGATGAAAAATACTATAAAAGACTAAAAGAAAAATTCGACATATTAGAAATACGAATCATGGTTGACCAAGGAAAAAAACTCTCTGACTATCCGCAAGACGGCTACTCATTTCGCTATGCAATCGTTGATATTGCGGGAAAAACAAAGCAGGAAATTCATGATAAACTGGAACTTGTGAAGATGAACTTAGGCATCGTCTTTCGCCCAGTATAAATTCTTTACACCCTGTGAAAAGGTGTGTTATGCCCCTTCGCCCTATTGGGCTTCGGTAGGCATATACATTATTGTCCAGGCCCCCATACATACGGGACGGTTGAGAAGTTCTGAAAGGATCATATAATGGCTCGTACATGCGAGCTTTCCGTATTCTTCCAACACCAGTTATTCAGGCTGCTTCTCTGTCGCCTGAGGCACTGAAGAGGTTTAGCTGGATTGATTGGTATTTCAGCCATGGTAAAAATGCTGAGCTTACTTGTAGACACTTTGGTATTGCAAAGAGTGTGTTCTACCGGTGGTTTAACAGGTTTGACAGAAACAACCTAAGAACACTGGAGTTTGATACGAAGACAAGACGTCCTCACAAGGTACGTGAGATGACAACTCCGGAGTGGCTTCAGAAGAGAATTTATGACATTCGTTTCAACGATGTAGAGAAATCAAAGTATGAAATTCAAGCAGAGCTCCGTGATGAAGGCATCAGTGTTGGGAGGAAGTGTATTCAGAAAATCATCAATAGACACCCGGAACTTCTCAATACACAGCACAGAAAGAAGATGAAGAAGCGGAAGAGACGACACATTGCCAGAATGAAAGCTGAGACTGTCCTCAGAGACCAGGGATTAGGCTCTCTTGTCCAGATGGATACCAAGTACTTCTACGTTCTTGGAAGGAAATTCTATCTCTTCTCAGCAATCGATTGTGCTTCTCGGTACGGCTTTGTCTACTGCTACAAAACTATCTCCTCAACATCAGGAAGAGATTTCCTCAGAAGAGTCAAAGACTACTTTCCTTTCCAAATTCATGCAGTCAACACTGACAATGGGAGTGAGTACCTCCTGCACTTCCACCATGAACTGGAGAAGGAGTGGAGGATTCCTCACTACTTCACTGACCCACACTGTCCCAAACAAAACGGACGAGTTGAAAGATTCCACCAGACTGTTGAATATGAATACTTCAACTACCAAGAGGATCTCTTAGATGATATTGATATGATCAACACGCATTGCATACTCCTGAATACCAAATACAACACGAAACGCTACCACAGATCGCTTGGTTACAGGACGCCACAACAAGCTATGCTAGAATACCTAAAAGAGAAAGGAGGACAACCGTTCTCTATCTAGGGTGCCAGGACATAATCTTGCATTCAAGTGGATTTGGGTGTAAGATACAGCCATGAGTGATCGATTGTCAGGAGCTGATTTGCAACGGTATGCTGGTTGGCAAGCGCCAAGAGGCCCTGGATTAGACGTACGTGCCGTATTACCCGTTATGCCGGTTGTTGTTGAGCCACTGGTTAAAGCAGAACCAGCAGCACCAAAAATGACATTGCAGACAACTGAAGCGCCAATTGGATTAGGTGGAATTTTAGAATCACCCATACAGCGAAGTATTTCAGTTGTTATGCAGCCTGGGGTAGAGTATAGTCCTCGTCCCTCACCACAACCATTTGCCGGTCTTCCACCCGTACGATAAACAATAACATTCCATGGGTATTTTATATATTGTCGCAACACCAATCGGGAATCTTGAAGATATCACGATTCGTGCAATAAGAACCTTATTGACTGTTGATGGAATCGCTTGTGAAGATACTAGAAAGGCAGGGTTTCTCCTCAAGACACTCCGTGCGCGGTATTCATTTTTAGTCGTGGACGGCGCTACTTCTCCTGTCATTGCGAGGAGTGAAGCGACGAAGCAATCCCTGCCTGCCGCCCGCCTGCCGGCAGGGCAGGGCAGGCAAGATCAAACGGATGGGATTGCCACATCCCGCCAAGGCGGGACTCGCAATGACAATAGTAATCAGATTCCAACAGTAAGACCTGTTCAAGATCAGAGACTACTCTCCTATTACGAGCAAAATGAGGATCACCGCATACCTGAAATTATAAATGCATTGATAAATGATTTGAATATCGCGCTTATTTCTGACGCGGGAACTCCCCTCATCTCAGACCCCGGCTTCAGATTGGTACGGGAGTGTATCAAGCAGGGGATCAAAGTGCAGGCGATTCCCGGCCCATCGTCTGTCTTGGCTGCGCTTGTCTCAAGCGGTTTACCGCCCGATAAATTTCTCTTTGTCGGATATCCGCCAAGAAAGCCGGGGCACAGAATCAAGTTCTACGAAAACATAAAAAAATCCCAGGAGTATGTGAAGGCAACCTGTATTCTCTTCGAAGCCCCTCATAAATTAGTCAAGACCCTCGAAGAGATGCAGTCAGTCTTTGGCGACATTGAGATTGTTGTTGCTCGAGAGCTTACAAAAGTGCACGAGGAAGTTCGCAAGATTGCCATTGCGGAAGCGGTTACTTTATACAAAAAACAGGAACCACGGGGCGAGTGTGTTATACTTTTTTCTGTTCAGGAATAATTTAATCCACCTTCGCGGAATCTCCCAACAGTTATATCGAGATGCAGAGCTCTTTTCCGCTTCGGCGGATTTCAGCTCCAAAAGAAGTTCTTTACCGTAGAGAGTAGGAGCTTCAATATTCCTCAAGCGTTGAGGTGTCTCCGATGGGCTGGCCGAGCTCTTTGGCTTTGAGAATTCTTCTCATAATTTTCCCCGATCGTGTTTTTGGCAATTTGTCGATAAATTCTACTTCTCTTGGATACGCGTGACCTGCCAAATGCTTTTTGACGTGTTCTGCAAGCTCTGTCTTCAATGCCTCTGTCCCTTCAACGCCTGGTTTGAGAACGACAAATGCTTTAATGATCTCGCCGCGTATTTCATCGGGTTTGCCGATAACGCCTGCTTCAACCACGGACGGGTGTTCAACGAGCGCACTCTCAACCTCAAACGGCCCGACTCGCTCTCCCGACGTCTTTATGACATCATCAGCGCGTCCGACGAACCAAAAATAGCCGTCTTTGTCTTTTTTTGCCCTGTCTCCTGAAAAGTACCAGCCGTTTTTGAAATAGCTCTCATATTTTTCCTTGTTTTGCCAGACGGTGCGCATGAGAGAAGGCCAAAAGGGCTTCAGGCAAAGATTGCCCTCTTCCTCATCAGGAACCGGGATGCCGTCATCATCAAGAATTGCCGCTTCAACCCAGGGAAATGGCTTGCCCATGGATCCTGGCTTCACTTCAAGATTCGGTGTGTTGGTAATCATAATAGAGCCTGTTTCTGTCTGCCACCAGGTATCGTGGAAGTATTTGCCAAATGCTTCTTTGCCCCAGATCACCGCCTCAGGATTGAGCGGTTCTCCGACAGATGCAAGATAGCGAAGTGAGGAAAGGTTGTATTTTTTGACAAGAGGTGTTCCTTTTGCCATGAGCATACGGATAGCAGTTGGCGCTGAGTACCAGACGGTTACTTTGTGTTTCTCAAGAATTTCATACCATTTTTCAGCATCAAATCTCCCGCCATACACAACAGTCGTTATGCCTAATGACCAATTACTCAGAATGCTATACACGATTCCCGTGACCCATCCGGGATCTGCGGTGCACCAGTAGATATCGTTCGGTTTCAGATCGAGTGCCAACTTGGCGCTTTCATGCTGCTGCAAACATCCATAGTGGGCATGGACGATTCCTTTTGGTTTGCCGGTCGTCCCTGACGTGTAGAGCATAAAAGCGAAGTCTTCAGGTGATGTCTTGCAGACGGAAAAATTATCCGGATGCAATTCAAGGTCTGCTTGAAATGTCTCGTCATCTACAATCAGAACGTGTTTCAGCTCGGGAAGTTCGCTTTTTATTTGTTCAATTCGATCAACGAGCTCCTTTGCGGTAATGACGACTGTCGCACCTGAGTTTTCGAGGCGGTCTCTCAGCGCATCTTTCTGAAAAGCTGAAAACATTGTTCCGGCAATCGCTCCTGTTTTCAATATTCCCAAAAAACCGATAAATAATTCCGGAATCCGGGGGAGGAAGAGAAAAACACGGTCGCCTTTTTTGACACCCTTGGATAAAAGGTAGTTTGCGAATTTGTTGCTTTGCTGTGAGAGGGCGAGAAAAGAAAACCGTTTGACAGTCCCGTCTTCCGCTTCATAAATAAGCGCAGTTTTATTCCCATTCCCTGTTTCCAAATGCTTATCGACTGCGTTGTATGCGGCATTGAGACTTTGCTCATCAAGCCAGGCAACGTCTTCTTTTCTCTCTTGCCAGTAGGAAGATGTATATTGTTGGGACATAAATACGCTTAATAAATTGTATACCACTCCGCAATCATTTTGCAAAATTTGGTATATACCTACCGTAGCTTTGCCCCTTCGCCCTATTGGGCTTCGGAGGCACACAGTCAAATCTTTGCTGTGCCCTTCCGTAGCTTTAGCGAAGGAGGGCTTCGCTAGGCCGAAGGTACTTATTTGCAATTTGAAAGCAAAGGGGTATAGTATGCTGCGTGTATTACAGCAAGAGGGAATTAGACAGTATTCGGGTGAGCATTACGAATTTCTTTATCCGTTATTGCTCCATTCGTATCAACCGTGTAGAGATATACCTCGCCAGGTGCTATTTCCAAGTCTGCAATTTCATCATCGCCAATACTTTCCAAGTATTTAACGAGCGACCGCAAGACATTGCCAGAAGATGAGACAATAATATTTTTTTCCGTTTTTAGCTTTGGCAGAATTTCACTCAGAAAGTAGGGGACAGCGCGTTCATAGACTTGTTTGAGTGATTCGCCTTCAGGAATAGGATAATCCCATCCCCGCCTGAGTTTTTTAAATTCTTCTTCTCCGAGTGACTGCTTTATCTGCCATTTATTTTTTGCAGTATAGATGCCATAGTTTCGTTCTTTGAGAGCTTCGGCAACTGTCGTTGGCAGGTCTGTTTTTTTCAAAACTCGCTTCATGATCTCAAGTGTCTCTTTATGACGGATCAGCGGAGAGGTATATCCGCAGTCAAGCGGGATGTCTCTCAAGGTTTTTGCGGCTTTTTCAGCTTCTTTTTTTCCATCCTGTGTGAGGTCCGGATCGTCCCAACCGGTCCATAATCCCTTCACGTTATATTCTGAATAGCCGTGTCTCACGAGAATAAGATTAGCCATAGATTAAATGACGTGGAGCTGTTGCTCAATCTGCATGAGTCTATTATATTTTGCCACCCGCTCTCCCCGTACCGGTGCGCCGAATTTGAGATAGTCGGAGGAGACTGCGACTGCGAAATCTGCGATAAAATCATCGTTTGTCTCACCGGACCGGTGGGAGACGATGAGCTTTATTCCTGCTGCGCGTGCGACTTCAACAACTGCGAGTGCCTCAATGACCGTGCCAATCTGATTGGGCTTTATAATGATGCCGCTAATTGCTTTCTTATCAAGCGCCATTTGCAGCCTGTATGGGTTGGTCGATGTAATATCATCCCCGATAAGAATTGTCTCAGGGCCAAGTGTTTTAGAGAGCGCTGCCCATCCTTCCCAATCATCTTCAGATAACGGATCTTCAAGATAGAGAATGTTGTATTTTTTTACCAATTGCGCATAGAGTGCTGTCATGTCCGAGGCAGAAAGCGACATCGCTTTGTCTTTAATTTTATACCCCTTGTCTTTATAGAAACTGTTTGCTGCGACGTCTAAGCCAAAAAATACATCGTAGCCGAGGCGAAGATTTGAAAGCTCGATTGATTGTGCAAGCATCTGCAGGGCTTCTTCATTTGTCGGAAACGATGGCCCAAAGCCCCCTTCATCCCCAACGAGGGTCGGCATGCTGTTTTTCCGAAGCAAACCTCTGAGATTTTCATAGACTGTATAGGCAATCTGGAGTGACTCACTATACGACTTAAATGATGCCGGGACGATAATAAATTCCTGAAAGTCGACATTGTCCCCTGCATGTTTCCCTCCATTGATAAGGTTAAAGACAGGGGTTGGGATCTTCAGTGGAAGATTTTCTTTCTTTATATATTCTCGAAGATAGAGATATACGGGAAGGACAGAGCTCTTCGCTGCCGCCTTCGCGACGGCAATTGAGACAGAAAGTATGCTGTTTCCTCCCAAGCGTGATTTGTTTTGTGTGCCGTCAAGCTCGATCATCACCCGATCTACCTCTTGCTGGTTTTGTGCATCTAACCCAACCAGTTTCGGAGCGATAACCTTTTGCACATTGTCGATCGCTTTGAGGACACCAAGACCCAGGAATCGTGACTGGTCATGATCGCGGACATCAACAGCCTCGTAGTTACTGACTGATGTACCGCAGGGGACTGATGCAGTACCTGTCGCATTGTCATTCAGGATGACTGTCGTTTCAATTGTCGGATTGCCTTTCGCATCGAGAATTTCTCGCGCAAAGACCTGCTTTATCTTTGCCATAGTTTTCTTTACTTTGCTGAGGTCGCCATGCTTTTCTGCGCACCACCCAAACTCGCTTTCGTTCGCTTTGCTCACTCAATCTCAAACAGTGGGCGTGCTCGAAAACCGTGGCTCCCCGCAAAGAGTTATCTTTATTATCGTAGCTTTTTTTCGTATAAAGCAACAGTTTTTCTCACATCTTCAATTGTATCAGGTGAGACAGAGACACTCGTAATGCCCAGTCTGACTAATTTTTCAACGAGGGAAGGATATTGGGATGGTGCTTGTCCGCACATGGAGGACGTGATTTTGTATTTATTGCAGGTTTTGATGACGTGCTCAAATGCCCATAGAACTGCATCGTTTTGCTCGTCGAACACATGCGCCACTTCGTTATTATCGCGGTCCGTTCCTAAAATAAGCATCGTCAGATCATTTGAGCCGATTGATACTCCGTCAATTCCCGCTTCGATGAATTTTTCAAGGAGTATGACATTTGACGGAATCTCGACCATCATCCAGAGTTTGAATGTCGGCGATCGATAGAGCCCAGATTTTGCAATAAGTTTCTTCACATCAATCAGCTCTTTGACCGTCCGAACGAACGGGAGCATAACCCACAGATTTTTAAAATTTTTCTTGTTTCTGATGATTTTTATCGCTTCAAGCTCCAGATTGAATACTTCAGGATCACTGATGTACCGGTATGCTCCCCGGTAGCCGAGCATCGGGTTTGCTTCGATCGGCTCAAACTCTTTTCCGCCTATGAGGCCTCGGTATTCATTTGATTTAAAATCGGTTGTTCGGTAGACAACGGGGCGGGGATTAAATGCCTGACAGAACATGGTGAGCTGGTCAACGAGCTTATCGATAAACACTTGCTTTTTTCCGTCTCTGAGAAATTTTTTCGGGTGAGTTCCGATATTTGCCATCATGAATTCCGCTCGAAGCAGTCCAACACCATCAACATGTTTCTGGGCAACACGGTCAGCAATTTCAGGCTGCGCGAGATTTACATAGACTTTTGTTGCAGTCTGAATTCTTTCACGCTCTTGGGAAGCAGCAGTCGTCGCGATAAACTGGCCTCCTTTATACACTTCGCCTTTGATGCCGTTGACCGTAACAACCATGCCATGCTTGAGTATTTTCGTTGCGTTATCTGCGCCCACAACCGCCGGAATTCCCAGTTCCCTTGAGACGATCGCAGCATGTGACGTCCGTCCACCCTTTTCTGTCACAATTGCCGATGCCTTCTTCATTGCCGGAACGAAATCAGGATTTGTTTGCGGCGTTACCATAACATCTCCTTGTAGAATTTTGTCAATTTCGCTTACTTTCGTGATTATTTTCACCGGGCCTGAGGCTATTCCCGGGGATGCGGGCGAGCCTTGTAGAAGGAGAGGAAGTTTTTGCATTTGCACTTTTTCTTCGGGCTTTTGATTCTTTGGAATCGTTGTAATTGGACGGGTCTGGACAAGATAAATCGTATCTTTTACTATTGCCCATTCTACGTCCTGTGGAAAGTAGTAATGCTTCTCCAGTTTCTTCCCGAGCTGTGCAAGCGCTTTTATTTGCGAATCAGTAATTTTTTGCTTCTTTGCTTGAGAGGGAGGGATACTGACTTGTTTGTTTTGTGTACCGACTTTTTTAAGCATGACCCGCTGATCAGCGATGATTTTTCGGTTTATCGTGTCATCTTTTTTTGCAACATCATAATGGTCCGGATTAACCTGTCCTTGCACGATCATCTCGCCGAGTCCATAAATTGCCTCTATGATGATCTTTGATTTCTCGTTTGTTACCGGATCAATGGTGAACATCACTCCTGATTTTTCTGATGCCACCATTTTTTGCACAACGATTGCAATTCCTACTTTGAAATGGTTAAATTTTTTCTCTTCCCGATAGAATATTGCGCGTGCCTCAAAAAGCGATGCCCATGCAGCTTTTATTTTTTGCAGTAAATTCGCTTCTCCCTGAACGTTTAGGTACGTTTCCTGTTGTCCTGCAAACGAGGCTGTCGGAAGATCCTCTGCTGTTGCAGACGAGCGGACAGCAACAAGCGCGTCTTTCACGACGCCACCCAATGTACGGTATGATTTAAAAATTTCAGAAGTAAGCTCTTCGGACATGTCCCCGTGCATGATAATTTTCTTGACGTGTTCTGAGACTTGCCGGAGAGATTCTTGGTGCTCAATATTAACGGTATTTAAGAGATGTTTAATTTTCGTTGTAAGGTTATTTTCCCGAAGAAAAGAGAAGTAGGCTTGCGCTGAGACGATAAACCCGTCCGGTACCGGGAAAGAAGCTTTTGTCATTTCCCCAAGATTTGCGCCTTTTCCCCCGACGATAGGAATATCATTTTTATCAATCTCTGAGAACCAGTAAATAAATCGTTGCTCTTCTGTCATCGAACTTTATTATTATCTTTACAAATCATAAAAATAGCAAGATCCTTTTCCATCGTTTTTACTCCGCAGTGTATTTTGTCTGCTATTACAATAGAAACGATACTATCATACCAGAACTTCTATATCTATCTTGACGAATTGGAGACAGGAAACTGACGAGATTGAACCTACCGGCTATTTCTTAAGCTGCTCTTTAAAGTAATCAACCCACGGATTGATAGCAGGATTTTGGTCATATCGAAGTGAGAGAAAAAGTGTGAGATAACTTCCGTATACAAGCGTTTCAAGAAAATCATCATAAAGCGTTTGCCCGTTCGTTGAAAATACAAATGAATTACGTTTATTCTGTTTGATGACATCGTCTGTCAGTGCAATACGCCTCTTGATTCTTTCTTCGTAGTTTGGTGAATCGATAATAAGGAACCGGATCGGCATTGCATTAGGCGCTTGTAAGCCTTCCATAAGATGATGGTTTAAATCGGGGACAAGAAAATAGGAAGAGAACGTTTTACTGGTTTCATTAAATTGGTTTCGCAAGATATGTGCATTGCCGGAAAGATGCGCTGCGGCAATCACAACGGGAATGGTATCAACAAACTGTTCACTGTCCTTTATCGCAGCATCTCTCAACTCTGAGACTTTTTCATGCAGTCTGGTTATAGCATCGGTGATTTCTTTTTCTTCAACAACAATAACTCCTAGACGGCTTAACATACCGATAAGACCAAGTATCGTATAGCCATTCCCAAGACGGGGGACTCCCGCCGGATTCAACTTGCCGTCAAAGATGTAGGACGGAATATTGCCATCCCTCGCAAAGGTTGCAAGATCCCCGCCTTTGGTGATGATAAGCATTTTTGCCTGCTTGTCCATCGCTTCTTTGGCGCAGGAGACTGTCTCCTCGGTAGTTCCTGAATAACTCGTCAGGACCACAAGCGTATGCTGGTCAACGTAATCCGGAATATGATATCCGGTTACGATTTCTGTCGGAAGAGTGCGGCTTTCCTCCTCAAGAGAGCGTACGACCAAGCCACCATAGATTGAAGCGCCCATGCCGCAAAAAACAATATTTTTTATACTCTCCAGGCGTTTCACATCTTTTTTGCTCATAACTTCATTCCAAGCAACTTCGCACTGTTTTGCAAATTGCTCAGTTGAAGCCAGGGTGTCTTGCGGGTCTATTTTTTTTATCGCTTCTCTGTCGTTGAAAGTTTGCATAGTCTTTACGATGCAGGATCAAGTCCGTTCATTTTTGCGCATGTCCTCTGTTTCATCCGGCCTGCTATAATCGTCTTCCAGACGGTAGGTCATGCCTCTCTCGGGTGTTGATACTTCGAAAATATCACAATCGGTAATTGCTTCAAGGCGATGTCGCTGTCCGGCCATATTGGTATACCCGACGTTTTCCTGCATTTCTTCTTTCACTAGTTCTCCCTTCGCATTGTCCGCAATACGGAAACATCTCCCGTTTACCAGCATTTGTGTTTCTTGTTTTTCATCATGGACCTGGAGGCTGAGCCTCCCCCCTTTGTTGACATGTAGTATTTTCCCTGTATAGGGAAGATTGTCTGTTGTAAAGAGAAGCTCGTATCCCCACGGTTTTGCTATTTTTTTCAAAAAAGGTTTTGTATCAAATGCCGTTTTTTCAAATTTTGATAAATCAATCATATTATGCTGTAACGAGTGTAGTCAGTTCTTTTACTTTTTGCTCCATTTCCTCTTTTGTTTGTGCCTCAAGATTCAACCTGAGCAACGGTTCGGTGTTTGACGAGCGCACATTGCACCGCCAGGTAGGATATTCAATCGAAACACCGTCAAGTTCGTTCAATTCCCCGTCTTTGTATGTTTCCTTAAGTACCTGTAGTTTAGCATGAATTACCTCTTTGTCTTTGAGTTTAAAATTTCTTTCACCCGATTCTACGCTTGCGAAGAAGGGTTTGAGAATTTCAGAGAGAGGTTTTCCTAAACGCGACATAACATCAAGGACAATGAGAATGACAGAAACGCTTGATTCCGCATTTCCCGTTGCTCTGAAGTAATAGTGTCCTGAAGATTCCCCCGCAAACAGCGCATGTTCCTTGTGCATCACATCGGTAATAAGCGCATGGCCAACAGGCGTTATGATTGGAATGCCGCCGTAGTCGCGTGCCGCCTTAAGGGGAGTCCACGTACTTCTGATATCAAATGCAACTTTTTCTTTAGGATATTTAGTGAGTAATTCTTTGATGACGAGTGCGGTGATTACTGAGGCCGGGACGACCTCTCCCATCTCATCAATAAAAAATACCCGATCGCCATCGCCGTCAGGCGCAATGCCAAGATCCGCTTTTTCGGTAACGACTTTTTTCCGAAGCTCGGTAAGTGTGTCAAATTCTAGCGGGTTAGGCTGGTGCACAGGAAACGTGCCGTCCAGAGTAAAGTTCAATCTGGTAAGCTCGCACGGAAGATTGCTAAAGAGCTCGTCCAGATATAATGCCCCCATAGCATTCGCTGCGTCTGCAACTACCTTCAGAGGCTTTATTTCCCCGGGCTTCACCACTGAATATGCTTCTTTCACTTCATCTTTGAGAACAGCTTCTTTTTTCGTTATTTTCCCGTTATTGGCAGGAGGAAAGAATGATTGAAGCATCGTCATTTCTTTTACCTCATCAATTCCGGTTGTTCTACCAATTTTAATAAGCCCTGATGGGGAATTCATGACGAATTTCATACCATTGTATTCTTTCGGGTTGTGTGAGGCGCTCACCTGGATTCCGCCATCGAAGCCATAGTGTGAGACGGTGAAATAAAATGTGGGCGTTGAAACGAGTCCGACATCAATAATTTCAATATCATAGGAGAGGAGCGCTTTTTTTACTTGCTCAACGAGTGGTGGCCCGGAAAGACGCATATCGTATCCGAGCACAATACTCAGATGCTTCTTGTTGAGTTTTTTTGCGAAAAAGGTATAAATGGCTTTCGTTATCGCAAAAATAATTTCTTCATTGAGTTCAGTCGGATAGATTCCTCGGATGTCGTACGCTTTGAAGATTTTTTCGTTGACGAGCATGCGTTAATCCTACATAGCAAGCAAAAAAAAGTCAATGGCCGTGGAAAGCGGGTACGGAGAAAGTCCCGTTTTTTGCTGCATGTCAATTTCAAACAGTTTACTGTAGTGTGAGAGAAGCTGTTGTTGCGTGAATTGATTCTTTTGCTGGTTGAACCTGCTTTTTTGCCACGGTGCAAGGCGTTTTACTTCATCAATCTGGTCATTTTTCAAATCGGTGAGCGCAATCAGTACCCTGAACTGTTTAATCAGCATGAACAGAATCATTTCCGGTTCTGTTGCGAGGAGTGTATCGTGATACAGCTTCAGCGTCATTTTTTGGTTGTTCGGACGGACATTCTCAAGGAATTGAAAAAGTGTTTGTGGCAGTTTAAACGGTTTCTGCGTAGCATTTTTGAAAAGGTTGATACTGCTTGGAAGCAGAGTCTTTCCTTCCCAAAGATAAATATCATGCGTCTTTCCTTGCTCCGTAAGATAGTGAATCAGTATGTCTGTTTCTTTGCTTTTTTTAAACTTTGTAAAGAAATTTTCAATCAGAATATGTTTCTGTTCTGAAAACAAGCTGCCACCTTCGAAAATTTGCGTCATATCGGTCAACGTGAGATTCTCAGCCTGAAGTAAAACGCTCTCGGGAAGCTCCTTTTTGATACTTAAAAAATAGTTTCGTGAATTTGCCGTATCGTCTCCGTGAATTAGTATTACCATACTGCTGTTTTCTTTTTATACTCTTTGAAAAGCTGATTGGCAATACTACCAAGATGTCTTCCGTTACTTCGATGGGGAAGGAGGGCTCCTGAGAAGTTTTTTGGAATATGGAGGATTTCATGGATAAGCACTTTTTTCTTATTATCCTCATCGAGGCGATCGTAGTATTTTGAAAGCACTTCGATTACATACGCCGGTTTCACGTCCAGTGCTAGTTGAAAAATTTTGGGAAACCCCCATGTTCTTGCATATGCACGGGACTTCGATCCTTGTGTCCGGTAGCAGTGAATACGAGTTAGGTCAATATGCGGAAGTCCAAGAATACGTACTATTTCTGTCAGGTCGCTTTTGACGTCTTGTGCTTTTTTCCAATCCATATGCGCTAGATCTTAAAAATCCATTTTATACCATCTTGCACGGTCTGCGAAAGCGGATGGGGGTCTTTCAACTGGTCACCAACATCTGAAAAATCCTTTGTCTCGTAGCGGGTAGCGGGTACGAGCGTGTCTCCAAGTACACGTTCCGGAAGACGAGGCTTTCCTTTCACTTTCTGCATTTCCTTTATGAGCGTATATTGTTTTGTTTCGGAGCCGTCATCCTTAAGAAAGGTAAAAACATTGAACGGTCCGGCCCCTGCCCGAAGGAGAAACGGCGCGATAGCGACAATCTGCTCGCTATTCCATACGGTTTCTAGCGCTTGCTTATAATAGGTGGCCCGTTGCTCCTCGGAAATCGTATCTGCTGTCCATCCTGTTTCGGTGATGAATACGGGAAGCGATTTGTTGCTTAAGCTGTTAAGGAGAGACGATTCATAGGAAAAACTTGCGATGCTCATTTGCGTCAGAACAGCAGGAGACTGTGAGAAGGCCGGGTTTGGATACGAATGACTGGCAAATCCATCGATTTGGTTAAAGACTCCGGGAATTGCCTGGTCCATGAGGCGAAAATATGAGTACTGATTCATTGCCTCACTGGTGTTTGCCGCTGCGTTATCCATACCGGCTCCTATGATAAAGAAATTTTGATTTTTCGATTTAAAGACCGTTACAGCATAGCTTAACAGCTCAGCGTATTCTTCAGGATCTACATCGCCACCCCATTCATCCGCACGATTCACCTCATTAAAGACAATAATATAGCGGTTTACTGTCGGCCATTGGAGCGAATTAAGAAAATTCGCAAAATCCATTATATCCTCATATTTTGGCTTTCTCCACACCCGTGTATTAAAATAGTCTCCTTCGGTTGCGAGTCGGACAAGCGGAATAACATGCAACGCTCGGGCTTTATTCATAAAATTTTGCCATTTTTCAAGGTCCCTGTCTCCAGCTTGAAGCGGAATCACAACATACCCCCAATCTCCTCCATTCGCGTTTACCAGTTTGGCGGCATCCTCGAGTTCATTGTCAAAGAGTATGTGAATGCCTATCTTATTGTTCGGGAGTGAAAGTGGATTTTCGGCAGCGTGTGCGCTTTTTGTAAAGGTCAGGAAGCTCACCAGAAGAATGGAAAAAATGAGAAAAATAGGCAGTAATTTCATAGTCTTATATTATAGCATCATTCCCGTATTTTCTAAACGAATGAATCCTGGCGGCTCTTGTTAGGTTTAATCAGACAAAATGGACTTTTTTGCACTGTCGAGTTTGTGTTATAATACCCTCGAAATGTTTAAAATTCAGAAATTTGATCTGCTCGTCTCAATCTATATATTTTGCATTTGCGCAGCAGAGCTCATGGGCGCAAAGACGTTCCCGCTTGTTAAGCTCTTTGGATTTCAGCTCAATGCGAGCGTTGCTATTTTTCTTGTTCCACTGCTTTTCACAATCAATGACATGATTACCGAGGTGTACGGAAAAGAACGTACGCGTAGTGTCATCCGCTCAGGGCTTATTGTAATAGGGCTCATTTTATTTGTTTCGGTAGCATTCACCGCTCTTCCTTCTTCAACAAGGTTTGCAACGTCCGAGGCTGCGTATGATGATATATTCGGCAAGTCGGCCCGGATTGCATTTGCCTCACTCACCGCATTTGCTCTTGCTGAGTTTTTGGACGTTTACATTTTTGCGAAAATTCGACAGAAATTGGGGAAGAGCAAACTTTGGCTTCGGACAAACGTCTCCAACTTCGGTTCACAGCTTATCGATACGGTTGTGTTTATCACACTTGCATTTTATGCCTTCAATACGCCGTTTGCTGACAACTTCTCATTTCTCATCGGGCTTATTGTTCCGTACTGGCTGCTGAAGTGCTTCATGTCTATCATAGAAACGCCGCTTGTTTATGCGGGCGTGAAGTGGTTACGATCTGAGAAGTAACATGAACGTCATTCTGGTCATGGTGCAAACGGTAAACGGAAAAATTACCAAAGGGAATGATCCAAACATTTACTCCTGGACCTCAAAAGAAGATGCTGATTTTTTCTTCCGGTTACTCAAGAAGCACACGCTTATCGTCATGGGGCGCGGGACGTATGAGGCAGTGAAGAAAAACATCCGTCCAAGAGCTGGTCAGCTGCGGATCGTTTTGACACGCAATCCTGCGAAATATCAGAACGTAGCCATCCCTTCGCAATTGGAATTTCATAGCGCATCTCCTGAGGAATTGATAAGACAGATGGAGAAAAGAGGGTTTGCTACGATGCTTTTGGTAGGAGGCGGAGAATTAAACAAAGCTTTTTTTCAATCCCTCCTTATTGACGAGTTGTATCTGACCATTGAGCCAAGGATTTTTGGAAGTGGAAAACACGTAATTAAAGACGGAGATTTTACACAAAATCTTCGACTTATTTCCCTTAAAAAACTAAATGAACAAGGAACCGTGCTTCTCCATTATCGCATTGAACACGTCGAGTAAAAACCATATATGATAAAACTGTATGATTTTTGACCCGCTCTTTCTTCCGGAATTAGGGAGAAATCTTCTTTTTCTTCCTTATTTTCTTTTTGCAATTTTTGTCTCGTTTTATATTCCCGGAAGTTTAGTGCTCCCGAACACGGTAAAAAAAGAGTATGGATTTTTTGCATACCTATCTCTCAGTTTTATCATCGGACTTGTATTTTTTGCGTTCCAAGGTGCCTTGTTTGGATACGTTGGTTTGAGATTTTTAACATACGTATATTTGGCTAGTTGTTTTCTTCTCTGGTACAAAAGACATCCTGTACTTCAGAGCAAGCGTAACATAACCCGTTTCATAGAGAAAGGATTTCGTGACAAGAAACAGTGGTTTTTGCTGATTGTTATCATTTTGGTTGGAATTTTTGGGCAGACGCAAGCATTTTTTAGCGCAGGACTGGTGCTTTCAGAAGGGATACATATTATCAGCGGCTCATCAGACGATCAATTCTGGCATACGGCGCTCATTTCCCAGCTGGTACGTCGGTTTCCGCCTCAGGAGCCGGGGTTGTTCGGTGTCCCAGTCTATAACTATCATTACTGGTCAAGCCTTGTTCCCGCAGAGCTGATTCGCATTTTTCATCTGCCGCTTCTTCCCGCACAGTATCTTTTCATTTACCCGTTTTTATCTTTTCTTCTCGGGGGAAGTGCATTTGCGTTGAGCGCAGTCTTACGGTTCAGGAAGGCAACAGCGGTGCTCTTTGTTTTTATGCAGTACTTCTCATCAGACATTTTCTATATCGTGACATTTATCACGAGGAGCGTGTTTGATTTGACCGGCGGACCGCTTGAAGAAGGGACGGCATTTCTTGAAAATCCGCCCCGTGCCTATGCGATTATTATCACATTTGCCGGAATTGCGCTGCTTTCCCTCTGGTTTCGGACAAGACAGCTTCGATATGCGATTCTTGTGTCTTTGCTTTTCGGAAGCATCATCGGATTCAAAGTCCACACCGGTGTTATGGTGATTGCAGGTCTCGGTTGTCTGGGCATCTATTTTCTTGTAACAAAACAATGGAGAATGGTTCTTCCTCTTCTTGCAACGGTTGTTATTTCTGCTTGTATCTATTTTCCCGTCAATAAGGAATCAGGCGGGTTATTGTACTCCGCTTTTGAGATGGCGCGGAATTTCGCCGTCCAGCCACAGTTTGCATTGAGTCGGCTTGAGCTTGCAAGGCGGGTCTACCATGATTATCTGAATCCGCTTCAGGAGTTGCGGATGGATCTTATGATGCTTTTTATATTTTTACTTTCACAATTTGGTATCAGAAACGCAGGATGGCTGCCGTCAAGAAAAGTGCTACGAACACTCGGTTTGCCTATCTACATCTTTGTAGCGGGAGGAACGATTTCGGCTATGACGCTTGCGACATTTTTCTTGCAACCGGTATCGCAGCTCGATATCTTCAATTTCTATGTCTCGGGGAGTCTTCTTCTCTCAATCCCTGCGGCAATCGTTTTGGGACAATTGTTTGAGAAAAAGAAAGCATTCGCCGTTCTCATGATCGTTTTACTCATAAGCCTTACTATTCCACGATGGATTTATAAGACCCGCTCGATAACAACATATATTGATAAAGCGGGACATACTCCGATCGTCGCAACGCATGAGCTGAAAGCCATGGATTTCTTACGGGATCACACAAAGCAGGACGACCTTGTGCTCGTTATAAACAAAGGGAATTGGGATTCGCACCATCCGTATGTCAGTATTTTTACCAATCGTGACATGTTCCTTTCAGGACAGGTAATTCTCGGAAGGCACGGGATTCCGACGAAGGAACGGTCTGCTATTGTTGAACAAATTGCGACAAGCACGAACCACAAAGACGTCAGACGTCTTCTTGAAGAAAATAATATTGATATTTTGTATTTTTATGGGAACGATGAATTGTCGAAAGGACTGGCTGGTGCAGGAATGCAAAAAATATATCAGGACAAATTTTTTATGTTTTATCGGTTTCCTGCCACTCGAAAAGAATAGTTCAGATTACTATGCTTGTTCAGTCTTCCGGGGCTGTGTAAAATTCACTATCGATAGTCAAACAGGCGTCCTCCTCCTTCTTTTCTGCATTTACCGGGTGACGAAGAAAAAAGAGCTTCGCTTAAGCCTACGGTTTGATTACAAGTGATGCAGACACCACGAGGAATATACCCACAGCGTTGAGGAGAAATGAGATAAGCAAGAATTGATACGTCTTTAGCTTTGAAATTCCCATAAGACTTATACCGACCTCATCAGGTAATGGAGATGCGATCAAAAGTGCTCCGACAACAGGCAGCGTCCAGCTGAAATAGTGCGAGTGCATGACTTTGGTGAAATGGCCACCGCCAAACCCGTTGTAGATAATCTCAAGCTCCCGAATAAGGTCATCCTGGAAGATGCGAAAGATGGTAAAATCACCGATCACAGCTCCAAGCCCCGCAACGACTCCAATCTCAAGAGGGGAGAGTGTCTCAGCTAAGATAAGGAGGATGACAGCGCCTGTTGCGACAGTGAATGTAGAGACAAAGAGCATGCCACCCATGAACGCGCCGACATAGCCTAATGTTCCAAGGTGGAGAAGTGCCTGGTGGATCGGTTCATATTGGAAAACGAAAAATGCTACCAGGAGTGATACCGCAAGAATCGTCAGGTTCTTAAACCGCCAGGATTTCCAGAGTTTTCTCATATATTTACTATAGCAATTTTTGATAGAATATAACCAGTACTCTGCTTAAGTCATGAAAGTTTTACGGACAAATGCAAAAGCGCAGATAGCGATCCTCTTATTCGTTTTTTATCTTATCACTCTTTCGCATTTGCCGTTTAATCAGGCAATCGCTCTTCTTCTCCTCTGTGTCGGAGGCACTGTTCTGACAGATTTGCTCTTCGGCTATATACGAGTAAGAAAGTTTTTTATACCGTATGCGGGAATTGTAACAGGACTTATCCTAACACTCATTATTGACACAGGCGCAGCGTGGTATCAGATTCTTTTTATTGCCACAGCGGCAATGGGAATAAAGAATTTTCTCAGGATTTCCGGAAGACATGTATTTAACCCGGCAGCTTCTGGCCTTTTGGCAGGCTGGTTTGCATTTGGCCTGAGTCCTTCGTGGTGGGGGGCATCCCCATTTAGCGGAAGCGCATTGACACTTCCAAATATACTTATCTATGCAGGTGTTCTCAGTTTTGCCTTTGTTTCGTGCTTCAGGTTGAAGCGATATTATGCGATTCTTGCATTTCTTTTGCTTTCTGCCATAGGAGCCGAATTTATGGCTCAAACATTTTCTCTGCAGTCGCTTCTTGCGTCAATAACGAGTATCGGGACGCTTTTCTATGCCCTTGTTATGCTTCCTGAGCCGATGACATCGCCTGTCAAAAAAGAGAGACAGCTCATGTATGCGGGCCTGGTCGCGATCGTGAGTACGCTGCTTGTATTTGTGGTCACACCTTTTCTTTCACAAAGAGGAATCGCTCTTCCCAATTCATCAATCATCGCGCTTCTTATCGGTAATCTTCTTTTCTTCAAGTTCAGGTAAACTCAAAAATGAACAGGTATCTGTATACACATATGTATCTTGGTATAATATAGGATCATGAACTTCTGGAAAACATTGAAGTCACCGTTTACCGTGCTTGCTCCTATGGAGGGGGTTACTGATGTTGTCTTTCGTCAAATAATTACCGAAATAGGGAAGCCGGATGTCTTGTTCACCGAGTTTACCAGTTGTGACGGGCTCGTATCAAAAGGAAAAGCACGGGTTGCCGAGCACCTGCGATTTTTTACAAATGAACAGCCTATTGTTGCTCAGATTTGGGGCGTAAATCCGGAAAATTTTTATCATTCTGCAAAATACGCTGCGTCTCTTGGCTTTTCAGGAATAGACATCAACATGGGTTGTCCTGACCGATCGATTATGACAGACGGGGCGTGTGCTGCGCTTATCAATCAGCCTGCAATAGCAAAGGAGATTATCCATGCAACAAAGAGAGGTGCGCAGGGATTGCCGGTCAGTGTTAAAACAAGAATTGGGTTAAGGGAGGAGCAGATCGAAGAGTGGATCGGATTTTTGCTCAAGCAGGATATTGCTGCCTTGAGTATCCATTTGCGTACGGTCAAAGAACTTTCAAAAGTTCCGGCGCGTTGGGAATTGATGGCGAACGTGCTTTCACTGCGAAAGAAACTCGTAAAGGAGACAGTAATTATCGGAAACGGGGATATACTGTCTCTTGCCGAAGTAACGGAGAAATTTAGTAAATACGAATGCGAAGGGTATATGATTGGAACCGGTATCTTTACAAACCCATGGCTTTTTAACACGTCGGTAAAACTAGCAGATGTAACTGTTGATGCTCGTCTTGATCTTTACACCCGTCACATCAAGCTGTTTAATGAAACATGGGGAGACTCGAAGAATCCGGCGCTTCTGAAGAAGTTTTGTAAAACATACATTCAGAACTTTCCCGATGCAGTTGCACTCCGTGAAAAAATAATGGGAACAAAAACTATCCCTGAGCTCTTACGTGTTATTTCTTCATACCGCGAATCCCTGACTTAATACTGTCTCATTTGGGGAATTTTTAAAGAAAGGGAAATTGGCCGCAAAAAAACCCCTTGCGGGGCTTTTTCGGGGTGCCATCCTTGCGGAGGTTCCTGCCCTTTTCATACTTTCGTATTAGAGGGTAAAATCGATAATATAATTAAAATTACTTCAAGTCAATAGGACAAAAGATGTCAAAATATAGCATTTTTAGATAAACTATGAATTTTGCGTTCCATTTGAGAGTTGGTGCCCAATTTTTCCTTGGGTATTATCTAGATACTCAATTAGTAGGATAGAATTTTTCTGGTAGAGAATTATTGACGATGCCAATAATGGTAGGCCCTAGCATATTTTCGGTTTGTTCGTGCCATTGTTGTACCTCGCGTAGCTGATCAAGATACCTATTGGTTAGTTCAAAGTAAAACCCAGAAGGAAGAACTCTTCGAAAAGAATATCCTCCCTCTTCTTTTAGGCTTTCAACTATCATTTCTGGCGCTTCTGTGTCTTCAGGAGGCATTGGCACACAAAAGCCTTGATTGTGTAACAATATCCAAGAGATCAATGCTCCAGATGCAAGTTGTTTATAAGCATTCCAAACGTTTTCCCATGTGACCTCAAGCTCCGTTTTCGGGAGCGTTACAGGTTCTCCATCAAATAACACCTGCTCACCGGTTTCGCCTCGCTGTTGGTGATAAAGCTGAATGTAATGGTGGGCAACATCTTGCATGGAAGTTAATCCCCACTTCTTGGAAACATGTATAAGCTGCTGCTGGATTTTGCTTTGTTGTGGATCGTTTGGTAGCGGGATATCCTCAAATGAGTCAATGACAACTGGACAGACATCTCTTTTTTCTTTGTCATCGAAGCGTTCTATTTCTAAAGACATACGTTCTCATATGGACAGAAAGCACAATTTGCATTTTTTGAAATTGCGTTGTACCGCGTACGGGAGTCGAACCCGTGATTTCCGGGATGAAAGCCCAGCGTCCTAGGCCACTAGACGAACGCGGCATGTTTAACTAACTTTTCAATTGCTATTCTGCTTTTTAAAGATTTCAAGTAATATTCTCGTTTTCTTGCCTCAGCAAGGGTGCTATATTCTTCTTTATAAACTAAGCTAAAAGGTCCTCTATTTTTTGTGTATTTTGAATATCCTTATTATGTCTTAACAACCGCTCAGATAAATTGTCTGTACTACCTATATAG
>JACQKR010000026.1 GCA_016204425.1 Candidatus Levyibacteriota bacterium | reverse complement strand
TATGACTTGTTTTATAAATTTGAGGTAAAGAAGGTTGCAAGCATCGGCAACCAGCGAAAGGAGCTTATTTCAAAGTGCTTAAAATTTATCCAAGCATCAAAGAGTAAAGAAGAAATAATTATGACCCACCACCTCTTTGTTGTGGCGCAGAAGGTCTTCAACTTAACTGGACCTTATATCGTTCTTGCCCTATGATTTTTTATTTATTTCCTACTATTTTTCTTAATATTTCATTTATTCCATCGATATAAGTGCCACGAGAGACATACCATCTGCGCGTTCGAGCTATCTCCACAATCTCCGGATGACTGCTTCCTACGATGTATCTTTCTGCAACATACTCAAGCATGGAAAGATCATTGATATCGTCACCAATGCCTATGGTTCGTGGATCATAACCCATCTTTCTGAATACATAATCAATCGCGTTCCCCTTTCCTGCATTTTTGGGAATTATATCGAGATGCCCTAAGTTGACTGTCGCTTTAATGCCATGGGCTCTATGAACTTGCCTAACTTCAGAACGAACTCTTGAAAGATCTGCAGCACTTTTTTTTGGATTTTGCTCCAGTCGCAGCCGAACCGAAGCCTTTCTTCCCGGATCAATCACCCATCCTTCTTCTTTGAGGTGCTCTGTTATCGCATGAAGATACGCAACCTGGTCAGTAATCTTATACATCCACTTCTCATCCTCCTTAAAATCACCGTCCATAACAAGACCCCCGTTCTCTATGACATAACCCTTGAAAAAATCGAGTACACCAGTCCTTTTATGGAGGGACTCATATCCAGCTCCAGTTACACAAATCCAATCGAAGTCTTCAGCAAGTTGATGGCATAACTCAATTGTTCTCTGATCAACAAATATGCCCTGTCCACGTTTCTGATCATAGAGAATGCGATGTCCTCTATAAGACTTGGACTTTTCGGTGTGGGTTACATTCGCTGTCCCGTCTTCATTAAAGTCTACAAACTGTAATTTGTGAGTTCCTTCGTGGAAAGCAAGCGTTCCATCTACATCTGCAAATATTACTTTCTTGCCCTTTGCTTCTGGTGTGAGTCTTGACATGGAAATATTTATTTGGATCTTCCATTTCCTATTTTACTATCCATTCTATCAATTTCTTGGGTGTAAAACCGATAGAGATAAGAGGCAACAAACAAAGCAGCCGCTGCATTTTGTTTTGATTCATATTCTGCTCTTTTGCCGCTAGGTCTTGAAAGAAAATCAAGATAGCGTGCTGCTCTATCGCTATCTAATAAAAGGACATTCCCGTTTGGTGCGATGTCCCTCGCCAAGATTACACGCCGACTACCTGAATTAATATAAAGAATTGCTGCCTGAAGATGAGTTGCCCTCGTTTCAGAACCTAAACTCGGCATCTCCAACATATCATATGCAAATCGTGAGAATTCTCTCATCCCATAGATCGCGCACCATCGTGCATCTTGAATGTATCTTTTCATCTGCTGCTCTCTTGTTAATCCTCTTTCGAGAATTCCAGCATCATGCAATCGATCAAATTCTGCTTGTGCTCGTGGAGAAAATACACCTATGGTGAGAACCATCTTTCTGAGTGCTCGATACGCAAAAATAAGTTGCTCTGTTGTCTTATGGATATCCCCTCTATTGAATTTTTTAATTTCAGCTGCTTGTTCAAGAACTCTATTTGCATGCAGTTTTACATACTCCTCGAAAGGCTCTCCCTCAGGTGCAACGCGAAATTTCGCAATCTCCATAAGAATGCTATCGCCCCCTGCTCCCATATCGATGCCATGATACCTATCCCTTATACTATACCTCTTTTCTACAGGAATTGTAACAAGCATATCAACAAGACCGCTTCTCTCAGAATAGATGTGGCTGCTTTCGTCCCCACTCCCTGTGAGGCTTGCTAATCCGTTATCCCAAACTGCATCTCGGCGCGGTACAATCGTTTTTTCAGGTATGTCAAGATCATCGAGTAATACCTCAATACATTTATACCACAGCTCTTCTTCTTTTCCACTCCTTGTAAATCTGTGCGCTCGTAACAACTGTGGAACATCATTTGCTCGCTCAATATATGTACGCCGTACATCGTCCGGACTAGTGAATCCAGTCTCGTGAGTAATCCAGTAAAGAAGACTATCTACATGCGCACCAATAATTTCAGCTGCAGCATTATTAATCCGGCGAACCTTCTCAGCATCTTGTCTTTCTTTTGCTTTTTCTTCGCCAAGGATAGTCAGAATTTCAGAGACTGTTTTTCCTCTGATTTGTTGTGAAATGAGCCAGACGTCTTGTCCATCTTGTAGTGGTGGGTAAATGGTGGGTGGACGAAGAGGTTCTTTTCCCCTATGTCTTTTAGCGGCTTCATACCGCATTTGTGCATCGACAATTGCACTCAGTCCACCGCTTCCTCTTATCTTCTTGACAACCAAATCGGTTTCGTGCAAGCTAAAAACACCACCCTCCGGTGCTTCAGAATATTTCCCTGGTATCCCCAAAGGAATCATAAATTTTCGTGCTTCGGGTGTCAGAAATTCCAGTCTTATTCTTTTAAATCTGTCATTCGCCAGCCTCATATACTGTTCATTTTCAGCAGGATTTTCTGTTTTTTCTGCTCTCCAGAGAGCGCGGCCTAATTCCCATCCCAGTGAAGCAAGCTTATCTTCAATTTTGGGCTCATAAAGCTGAACTGTTTGAAGGGTTTCTTGTTTCATTCCCAATGGAGACAAGTACGATACAGAAACAGAAGTCCCCGTAATTCCTCGAATTCTCTCAATAAGATCATTTCCAAGATCAACTTCTTTTTCAAAAGGGAGTACCTCCGGAATAAGAACGGGCGCACCCAAGTGTTTTCGCACAAATTCAGGATCACGTGTAAAAACAATATCATATTGACCCTCGTCACCCTCTTCAAATCGTGGATCTCTGAGCAACTTATTTACTAATATACCCCAGTGTGCTATTCCTTTAATCTGCGGGTCTACAAGTATTTTGGTGACCATAATAATTAAACGCCATGTCTTCGCTTATAAAACTTTTCTATGAACTTTTTTGTTGGAGCGCAGTAAGTCGTTCGTATAAATCTTTGGCTGGTCTAAGTGAGTGATATCGCGCTTCGTATTCAATGAGCTCCCGGGCTTCTGAAATAATGGCTGTCCTATCTTTTGCATAAAGATCAGCTTTCTCGAGATAATCAATAATACTGCTCCACGCTTGATCTTGAGTCACCTTGCCCTGAACACCATACCGAAGCACAAGCAAATCGTACATTCTCTCAGGAAGAGCAGTTATGTACATAATATCCCTGAGCAATCCCAACGCTTTCGTTCGTAGCCTCCGTCCCTTCCCGCGACGGAACTGCTGAAGAACAAGGTCGGTCAATTCACGCTCAATGATCTTAACTCTCGAACTTAAACTTTCATACGATGTATGTTTGCTTCCTGAAACTTTGTTTGCCATAGCTGATCCAAGTGCCCACCCAAAGCACTCTTAAAGAGACTATTATTTTGACCCCTTTTTATATGTTTCGTCTTTAAACCACTTAAAAGTAACGATTTTAATAGTTTCATGAAAATATAAATTTTGCCCACTGTTTCTATAAAATATAAAACTACTTTGATTCACACCTCAATAATTTTCATTTTGTTAAATGTAGTTGCTCCTAATCCATTTTGACTAATGTTAGGCCATTAATGTCCTCACAGCTCTTTAGAATGCGCATCACACGCCATGTTCATTTTTGCCTACCCCCTCTTCACCTTAAACTCTTCTATCACCAGCTTCCCTTTCTCAGTCTTTATGGAATAATCGCCGTCTTCCTTGAAGCCAGTTGCTTTCGTTACAACACTTGGAAGCACAATTCTGTCCCCCTTAAACGTTAAATTTGTAATAATCTCTTTGTCGTTCGTGTCAACAAGCTTCTCGCTCAATATGTTTTCTGCTTCGCTTTTATTCTGCACGCCCGTAAACTTCTTGGTCTCTTCATAAAGAAAGCGCGCAATCTTGTCCGCCACATCCACTCCAGTCACCGCAGTAATCCCCTGCAGCCCAGGTGATATATTTGCTTCAATCACTAAAGGCCCTTTCGGCCCATGGAGCATGTCAATGCCGCAGATGCCTGCTCCTAAGACACGTGCAGCATCAAGTGCAACTTTCCTTTCCTGCCGATCTAATTCATACTTTTTTCCGGTGCCACCGGCGTGGATATTTCCCCTAATTTCCCCTTTTTTCGCAACACGTATCATGCTTGCAACAATTTTATCTCCAACCACAAATGCGCGTATGTCAACATCACCACTGTCGATGTATTCTTGTATGATGAACGGCTGCCGAAGCGCGCCAAGCGCATCAAGCATTGCACTTGCGCTTGCCTGGCTTTCTGCAAGCATGACGCCTTTGCCCTGCGTGCCTTCAGGAAATTTCATGATGATGGGGTAACTGCTTGTTTCGAGAAATACCTTTGCTTCCTTTGTACTTGGCAGGATGTACGTGCGTGGCATGGGAATATTGTGCTTCTGAAGCTCAAGATGGGTAAGCAGCTTGTTATGCACAATGGTGAATGCATGCGGCACAATCGGAATGTAGCATTTCCCTTTAAGCAGCGTGCTTATGG
>JACQKR010000025.1 GCA_016204425.1 Candidatus Levyibacteriota bacterium | reverse complement strand
TAAATTGTTTGAATATAATAGTCGTAAGTCATCTATCTCAATTCCCTCTTTCATCATAAGTACCCGTTCGACTCCCCAGCCGAATGCAAAGCCCGTGTATTTTTTCGGATCTATGCCACCGAACTTGAGGACATTCGGATGGACCATGCCGGACCCGCCCATCTCAAGCCAGCCAGCTTTACACAATTTGCAGCCCTGTCCGTCCGGCAGGCGGGCTTTCCCATTACAAACACCACATGAGACATCGACTTCAAATGACGGCTCGGTGAACGGGAAATTATAGGGTCGGATTCGTGACACCCTATTCTCGCCAAAATATGATTTGACAAAATAATCAAGTGTTCCTTTCAAATTGACAATTGAGATGTTTTCTCCGACAACCAATCCTTCAAACTGATGGAACATTTGTGTATGGGAAACATCCGACTGCCTGCGGTAGCATTTCGCAATATTAAGCATTTTAATAGGTAGAGCGTCTTTCAACATTTCTCTTACTTGCCCATTGGAAGTATGGGGTGTCAGCACGACAGGCCCCTTTTTTTCGTCCGGTTGCTGATCGATAAAGAACGTTTCCCAGTCATCTCTTGCCGGATGATCTTCGGGAAAGTTAAGCGCGGTAAATGCATACCAATCCCATTCAATTTCAGGATAGCGTACCCTGGTAAATCCGATTTTTTCAAAGATTCGGGTGATTTCGGCAATCGCTTGTGTAATCAAGTGAAGATGCCCAAGGGGTGGTTTAACGCCTGGCTCAGTAATATCGATTGTTTGCGCCTTTCGGGTGATTTTTTCCTCGGACAGTTTGCTTTTTACCTGCTGAATTGCTTCCTCAATAATAGTTTTTGTTTCGTTTGCAAGTATGCCGATCTCGGGACGTTTCTCCTTCGGTAATTGAGCGATGTCTTTGATTGCTGTCGTCAGCGTGCCGCTTCTGCCTAAAAACTGCAATTTGATTTCTTCCAATTCCTCAAGCGATTTTGCGTCCAAAATGAGAGACACGGCATTGTTTTTGATGTTCATTAATTCATGTTCCATAGTCAAAAAGTTAAAAATTCAAATTTAAAAATTAAAAGTTACAGTGTAAAGTTTAAAATTATTGCCTTTACATTTTGAATTGTCCCGATGGTATTTTCCATACGGGATCCCGACATATCGGTGATAATTTTGCACTTTGCACTTTTAATTTTGAACTATTTTGGTAATCCAGTGTTTGTATTTCTCATTTTTCCCGTGGACAATATCATAGTAAAGCTTCATGACTTTTTGGGCGATCGGTCCTACCTCGCCTGTGCCGATTGTTCTTCCATCAACTGAGACGACAGGCGCTATTTCCGCCCCCGTACCGGTGAGAAAGACTTCATCGAAGGAATATATTTCAGAACGGTCAATGCTTCTCTCAATAACTGTCAGGCCAAGCTCCTGTTTAATCAGCGTCATTACGGTATCTCGTGTTATGCCAAGAAGAATATCCTCTGACATCTCAGGTGTGACAACGGTATCGCCTTTTACCGCAAAGAGGTTTTCAGCACTTCCTTCAATAATGTGGTTTTCGTTATCGAGAAAGAGTGCCTCATCATACCCGTTCATAACACTCTCTGTTTTCGCAAGCGCGGTGTTGATATATGAGCCGGTTATTTTGGCACGGGGCGGGATCGCATTGCCCGATACCCGTCTCCAGGAGCTGATATTTGCTTTGACTCCCCCGCTTTCTTTCAAATATCTGCCGAGTGGCAGCGTGTAGATTGCAAACCCGTCATCCAATTTCTGCAAGTTGAAATTCCCAACCACCGTATTTGCTTTATACGCAACAGGACGGATATAGATGTCTTCTTTTGTAAAATTTTGCTTTACCAACTCACGCGTTATTTCGGAGAGTTTTGTACTTGTCTGTGGAAGAGTGATAAACAATATCTTGCATGAGTCAGCCATTCGTTTGAAATGATCTTCCAAACGAAAGACATACAGGGCATTGTCCGATTCATTATAATAAGCCCTGATTCCCTCAAAGCATCCCGTACCGTATTGCAACGCATGTGTTTTTACCGACACGACGGCTTCTTCCTCAGGAACAAATTTGTTTTGAAAATATAGTACCGCCATAGTTACTCCTGCATTTTATACGACTCTTGTACAATTAATTTCCAAAGCGAATGAACAAATGTTTCGGACAAGTCGTGCGACTTCCCTCTGTTTACTAAATTTTTTAGCATTTCTTCTTCGCGTTTTGCATCCACTGTATCTGCGTGTTCTTGTTTTTTCACTTTTCCTATTTCGCGTGCGATTGCCAAGCGTTTTGCCAGGAGGTCCATGAGAGAACGGTCTGCATCATCAATTTCCGATCGTAATGTATCAAGTGTTTTCATACCTGTAGTATAGCGTAGCTCATGTATATGACACAACTCATGTTTGCCCTAAAACGCGAATAATAGGACAGTATACTTCCAACTCCTGCAATGCCTTTTTGAGAGAGGGGTTTTCCGGATTTCCTTCAACCTCGACAAAAAAATGGTAATCCCAAATTTTTTCCATACTTGGACGGGATTCCAGCTTGGTAAGATTAATTTCGTTATTTGCAAACACATTCAGAATATCACGAAGAATGCCGACCCGGTTGTAGATCGTTAAGAAAATGAGCGTTTTTTGATTGCTCAGTCCTTTTACCTGCATCTGTTTTTTGCTGATTATATAGAAACGTGTGCTGTTTCGCGGGTTGTCTTCAATATTTTTTGCTACAATTCCCATTTTGTATACGCTTGCTGCCAGCTCTGAGCAGATATACGCGTGCCCTTTTTTCCTCTCATCCATTGAAGCTGTTGTGCTGGCTGATGGGATAAGTTTCGCCTGAGGCAGGTTTTTGCGGATCCAGCGCTCGCATTGTGCGAATGCTTGCGGGTGGGAAACAACATAGGTGATATCTTTCAGGGATTTCTCTAGGGTCGCGAGCTGGTGATGGATCGGAAAATCAAATGAACCGATGACCGTTAGCGAGAAATCGACAAGGTAATCAAGCGTTCCCTTGACTGTCCCTTCGATGGAGTTTTCAGCGGGGACAACGCCAAAGTCCGAGTCGTTATCCAACACCTTTTTGAAGACAATATAGACTGTTTCGCACGGAATTTTCTTATACGTTTTTTTCGGAAAGACGGTGTCGCTTGCAAAATGTGAATATGTCCCGATC
>JACQKR010000021.1 GCA_016204425.1 Candidatus Levyibacteriota bacterium | reverse complement strand
ATATAATATAGTCAATATATATCATCTTTCTCATTTTCTTACTGATGATCCGTAAAAGAGCAACTTTTCACAAGCTATTCCTATTTTTCACTTTTTTGACAGTCTAAACGAATATGAAGAATTGTTAACAGATATGAGGATAGATTGCTAAATAAGGAAAATAGTTAGATAGTTGCATGGTCAGAATAGCTCTATCTATTTAAGCATTATAGCTATTCTAACTTAAAACCATTCAGCAATATAACTATTTTTTTGGCTTTATTGTATAATCAGCTGGACTATGCACAAGACGAGAAGAAAATATATTCCAAAAGAGATTGAGAAGTCATGGCCCAACTCCGTCCCGCAAAGCGGGACTTCGATGGGCAAGCCCAACTTCGCTAAAGCTACGATGGGCAAGCCCAACTCCGCTAAAGCTACGATGGGCAAGCCCAACTCCGCTAAAGCTACGATGGGCAAGCAGGAATTAAGGAAGTATTTACCAAAAACCATAGAAGAAAAATGGCAACAGATTTGGATGGATAAGAAAGTCTATCAGTTCAAGCTTGATAGAACAAAAAAACCTTACTACACCCTGGTTGAATTGCCATATCCCTCAGGTAATTTGCATATTGGTCACTGGTTCACCTTCGCAACCGCCGATGCGCATGCGAGGCACAGGAGAATGGCAGGCTGGAATGTCTTTTTCCCCAACGGGTTTGACGCATTTGGTTTGCCGGCTGAGAATGCGGCAATCAAGCGTGGTATTCATCCGAAAGACTGGACCATGTCCAATATCGAGACGATGCGCAAGCAATTTGATTCGATGGGTTCGATGATCGACTGGTCGCATCAGGCGATCACCTGCCTTCCTGAATATTACCGCTGGAATCAGTGGATATTTATTAAAATGTTTGAACGGGGGCTGGCTTATAGAGGAAAAACCCTATCAAACTGGTGTCCATCATGTCAAACTGTTCTTGCAAATGAAGGAATTGAAGATGGAAAATGTTGGAGATGCGGAAGTATTGTTGAACAAAAAGAAATTGAACAATGGTTTTTGAAAATTACCGCCTATGCAGACAGGCTAGTATGGAAACAAGATCAGTCATCAGTTCTCGGTTCTCAGTTGTCAGATATAAGTCAATCAGTTAATCAGTCAGCCGGTAAACTGAAAACTGGGAAACCAGAATCCGAAAACGGACAACTGAAAACCGATTACTGGAATGGTGTTGACTGGCCACAGTCGGTCAGGGAAGGACAAAACAACTGGATAGGGAGAAGTGAGGGATTAGAAATTGACTTCAAGCTGGAAGGCGGAGATGAGAAGCTAACAGTTTTTACTGTGTATCCTGAGACAATTTTTGGGGTCACCTACATGGTCCTTGCCCCTGAGCATCTTCTTGCCAAAAAGCTCGCGACCAAGGAGCAGAAAAAAGCAGTTGATGAGTATATCAAAACAGCTCGAAATAAAACAGAAATGGAGCGGAAGACGCTTGATAAAGAAAAGACCGGTGTCTTTACCGGCGCCTACTGCATTAACCCGGTAAATGGTGCAAAAATACCGATTTGGATTGCCGATTATGTGATTGCCACGTATGGTACCGGCGCAGTGATGGGCGTGCCAGGCTCGGATGATCGCGATTTTGCCTTTGCGAGCAGATATAATTTAGCGGTAATTCGTGTGATAGGAAACGATCCTAAAGACACTGGCGAAGTTACGAAAGAAGATGACGTTTTGGAAGAAGGGTATTTAGTCAATTCTGGAGAATTTAGTGGTCTTAGCACTCCTGAACCGGCTAAAGAGAAAGTGAAAGATTATTTAGAACAAAAAGGATCCGGAAGACGAATCGTCCAGTACCATCTGCATGACTGGTCAGTCTCCAGGCAGCGGTACTGGGGAACACCTTTGCCCATCATTTACTGCGATAAATGCTGGGAACTCAAAACTCAAAACTCAAAACTCAAAAGTGAATATGGAAGAGATTATACAGAAATAGATGGGAAAGAGCACGCAATTATCCCTGTTCCGTTGGAGAATCTTCCTGTTGAGTTGCCATATGAAGTTGATTACACGCCGAAAGGAAAGCCGCCACTCGCTACCGCTGAGGAATGGATGCAGGTTACCTGTCCAAAGTGCGGGGGAAAAGCAAAAAGAGACCCTGAAACGCTCGATACGTTTTTTGACTCAAGTTGGTATTTTTACCGGTATCTCGATCCAAAGTATGATAAAGAACCCTTTAATCCCGATCTGGCATCGGGACTAACCCCGGTTGATATTTATTTCGGAGGGGCAGAGCATACGCTTGGTCACACCCTCTATGCCCGCTTCTTCACGAAATTTTTCCATGATATCGGCCTCTTGGAATATGAGGAGTTTGCAAAAAAACGAATTCAGCACGGAGTGATCTTAGGTCCCGATGGCTTCAGGATGAGTAAATCACGGGGTAATGTCATCGATCCTGATGATGTGGTTCGTGAATACGGAGCAGATACGGTTCGTTTGTTCCTCTGCTTTATGATGCCGTATGAAGCCACCGCACCTTGGAATCCTGCTGCAATTTCGGGAATTTACCGATTCTTACGCCGTATTTGGGATCTTGGGGAAAAAGTGCGAACTTCGAACTTCGAACTTCGAACTTCCGACTTATATCATATGCACAGGACCATTAAGAAGGTGGGTTCGGATATCGAGGGTATTCATATGAATACTGCTATTGCGACACTTATGGAGTGGCTCAATTATCTCTCAGCAAAAGAAAAGATAAGCAAAGAAGAATATAAAACAATGCTGTTGCTTTTAGCTCCCTTTGCGCCGCATATTGCCGAGGAGCTCTGGCAGTCGCTTCGCGACTTACAGGTTCACACGGATGAGAAAACAGATTCACACGGATCCGAGAAAATCAGCTCTTTTAATCCGCGAGAATCAATTCACGCGCAAGCGTGGCCCGTATACAAGGATGAGTATATGGTGAGCGATCAGATTACCATTGTGGTTCAGGTTAACGGACGTGTTCGCGAGAATTTGACTGTTGCATCTGCTTTACGCGATGATAAAGAAGCGCTCTCGGAAAAAGCACAGGCACTTGAGAATGTGAAGAAACATATTGCAGGCAAGCAAATCAAAACTGTTGTGTACGTTCCTGGAAGGATCATTAATTTCGTTGTAGCGTGATTCTTAATTTACAATT
>JACQKR010000020.1 GCA_016204425.1 Candidatus Levyibacteriota bacterium | reverse complement strand
TTCTGGGTATTTATAATAGCAATTTTACCTACTGAAGTAAATAACGTAGTCTTTCGCAACTATTACCGGTTTCTTAAGGATTTTTTGGCCGTTTCAAATAGTCTATACTAAACTAAGACCATGAGCCTTCAGGAGATTTTTTATATTGTCGCCATTACCTACATGGTACTCGGGATTCTCTTTTTTGTGGTTATCATAGTCGTCCTCTGGACTATCAAAGAAAAAATAACACAACTCCACGAGCTTGTGGCTGATAAAATTCACCATGTCACACAAATAGTCACCCACCCAACAGAAACGGCTATCGCAACAGGAATAAAAGTGGCGAGTAAAGCAGTTAGGATTGCAAAGAACATCATGCGAAAGTAACCCACCTCCCAGGTGGAATAGGTAGACACATTTTCTATATTGTGCTATTCTATCCTTATGGCGACCAACAGAAAAATTATTTTCGCCAACGGAGAAGTTTATCATGTTTATAACCGCGGAGTTGAGAAAAGACCGACCTTTACCAATAGAAGAGAATTTGCCCGCGCAACAGAGACTATGTCGTACTACCAATACACAAAGCCGCCAATACGTTTTTCTCACTTTGCTCGCTTAAATGCTCAACAGCAATCTAACATTATCGACGCTTTGAGAAATCAGTCAAAACACATAGAACTTCTTGCCTACTGCCTTATGCCAAACCATTTCCACTTTCTAGTTAGACAGATTCGGGATGAAGGAGTCTCTAAATTTGTTGCAAACGTTACGAATAGTTACACGAAATATTTTAATACAAAACATGAGCGCGTCGGACCGTTGTTTCAAGGTGTTTTTAAGTCAGCGCATATTGACTCCGATGAGCTCTTACTTCACGTATCGAGATATATACATCTTAACCCTGTCAGTTCGTTCATGGTTAAAATTGAAGATCTTAATACGTATGAATGGTCTTCCTATATAGAATATGCGAACCATGAGGATAAACGTTGTGAGACAAGAGAAATTTTGAGCTTCTTCTCTAACGACCAAGATTACGTAAAGTTTGTTTTTGATCAAGCAGAATACGGTCGGACATTAGAAATGATCAAGCATGCTATTTTGGAATGAACGTGTGTTTTGGTCTTTTAAAGAAAACGTGTGAAGGAAGATCCACCTGGAAGGTGTTCATTTGTGTAAGAGATATTCTTGTGGACGCTTAGGGATTCGAACCCCAGACCTACTCGGTGTAAACGAGCCGCTCTAACCAACTGAGCTAAGCGTCCAAAAGAGAGTGCGGATGAGAGGACTCGAACCTCCACGCTTTTTACGGCACAGCCACCTCAAGGCTGCGTGTATACCAGTTTCACCACATCCGCGAGCATTGCCTGGAGAGACACCACTGTTTTCTCTCCAACTCTCTTCCTCTATTTGTTGCACTACGCCGGTGCTCCTGAGGCGAGCGGCGCAGGCGTGCAACTATTAGAGATTCTCTATTCTACCAAATTAACTGTCTCTTGCGAAGTCATCGCGAATTTGTGCCGAAGGGGGGACTCGAACCCCCACAACCTTGCGATCACTGGCACCTGAAGCCAGCGCGTCTGCCAATTCCGCCACTTCGGCGTGTTTCGCCTCAAAATTGTACTACAAACCACGAGAAATTGAAAATTACGAATCTGATTGTGCGTGTTATTCCTATATTCATTTAGCTTGACAATACGAGATAAATATGATAAGATACTGAGCATTAAATGGCTCCGAAGAATCGGAGCTTTTTTGTGTACATATGGTATTAGGAATTATTCCAAGTACCCTCATAGCAGTAGCATCTCTACCGCTCGCATTAAATCTACAATCTTCCCCACTTTCTACTCCACAGACAGGCTTTCCGATGGTCGTTGAGGCCACGCAAAGTCCCAGCCGGGTCGTGCGTGAAAATGACACGCTTTCTATCATTGCACAGGAATATTATGGTGATAGTGCGTATTGGACGACGATTTGGAACGATAATCCCGATATTGAGGATCCAAATCTTATCGAACCGGGTTTACAATTGAACCTTCGGGAGCAGAAACCAGCCGGGCCTGAAGAATTGAGGCGCGATTTGGCTTTGAAGAGAAACCAACCAGTAAATACTAATATACTAGTATATCAGTCAGTGAATTCGAATGCCAACATAGAAGACCAGGTGCAAGCGCAGCCAGCCTCGTCTTATGTATCGGGTCCGCTAAATGAAGCTCAGATCAATTTCTTGGGGACGTGTGAGGCAGGAATGGATCCGATGAAGAATACGGGAAATGGCTATTATGGCGCATTTCAGTTCTCCTACGGCACATGGAAAAGCATGGGAACAGCGTATGAACGGGCAGACCTTGCCCCGCTTGATGTCCAGATAGATGCGGTACAACGACTCGTTCAACGCTCAAGTATTTTTACTCAGTTCCCCGCGTGTTCCCGAAAAATGCAAAGTATTGGGCTAATTTAAAATTTATTCTACAGTGAGCGGGCGATGGGGATCGAACCCACTGCCTTCTCCTTGGCAAGGAGACGTTCTACCGGTGAACTACGCCCGCGACGTGAGGAGATTATAGCAAATTTTAATTCTGGATGTTAGAATCTCACTACCGTTTGTATGTATAAAATTACTGGAGCAGTTATTAAGGGTCAGCAACGAGGGAAGCAACTTGGTTTCCCGACGGCGAATGTTGCCACAGACTCCCCTATCCCCGAGGGTATTTATGTTTCAACGACTGTTTACAACGGAAAGGAATATCAATCGATAACATTTATCGGCGCTGCTAAGACATTCAACGAAACGAACTTTCAGTCCGAAACATTTATTTTTGATTTTGATAAAGACATTTACGGCGAAAATCTTTCTATCACGCTTCTTGAGAAATTGCGTGAAAATAAAAAATTTACTTCAGCAGACGAGCTTGTGAAACAGATGAAAGATGATACAATGAAAGCTCGCGAATATTTTAAAGTACAGCGGGCAAAGATCCTGAAACCCTTCGGCCTCGCTCAGGGCGGGCGAGTTAAGGATGATATATTAAAATGAAAATAAATAGTAGCGCATTCGAACACAACTCACCAATTCCCGCCAAATACACCTGTCAAGGAGAAGATGTCAATCCACCGCTGCAATTCACAGACGTTCCAAAAGAGTCGAAAAGCCTTGCATTGATTGTCGATGATCCTGATGCCATGCCTGCCGGCATGCAGGCTCCATCGAAGACGTGGGTGCACTGGGTTGTCTACAACATCCCTCCCTCTGTAACAACCGTTGGAGAAAATAGCGAACCAAAAGGAGGGACTCAAGCAGATACTGATTTTGGAAAAGATAGTTATGGAGGCCCATGTCCCCCATCGGGCGTACACCGGTATTTCTTCAAACTCTATGCGCTTGATACGACACTTGATTTGCCTGAATTTGCCGATAAAGCGATGCTTGAGGAAGCAATGAAAGGACATGTTTTAGAACAGGCAGAACTCATGGGGCTTTATCAGAAGAGTTAGCGCGGATTCCAGTGAATACTGCTACCAAATAGTCCCCCAACAACCCCGGTTTCATACAAGACCAAAATTCCAAAGAAAAGACTCAGAGCACCCGAAACGACAACAAGCATCATATGAAAACCTGTGTTGATCTTTTTTACTTTCATAAAAGCAAAGCCTAAAAGAGATGTTAAAAACATCATGCCGATGATGACCCCGATATTAAAAATGAAAAGATACAGCACGGCGATTCCCTCTTCCTGAATAGTGCTGATGACGAGAATTGCTATTGCTGCGCTTCCCGCAAGTCCGTGGACAAGGCCGATGAGGACTGGTCGTAAGGAGATCCTATGATCGCTGTGATCTGTTTTGTCCTTGAAGTGGAGATGAAAGTGAGCATGTGCAGAGCCATTTTTTCTGTCGTGTTCATGTTTATGAAAAATAGGGAGATAGGATCTCAGTCTTACTTCTTTATTTCCGAAAACATTCATCATTCCTAAGAGTACGAGCATTAAACCGACGAGGAACTCCAATCCTAATCCCAATCTCGGTGGTATAGCAAATGAAAAAAGCACTATTGGGATCGCAACAAGGGTCACAGTTACAGAATGCCCAAGCCCCCAGAGAATGCCAACAAGTGCGCTCGGGATGAAGGTTTTGTGTTTAGAAACAATTGCGCTTACGGCGACGACGTGATCGGCATCCGTCGCATGCCGCATGCCGAGGATAAATCCAAGTCCGAGAATATTCAACAGAGGCATAGTGATGAGTATACACTGAACCTTTTATATTACTCAACTGGTTTCATATCAGTATAAGAGATTAAATCGTTAAGGAAAACGTAAACATCAACAATTGCCGTTGACAACTCTTTTTCATCAATCTCTCTTTTCGATTTTCCTCCTAAGGTAAATATCTCGTGAATAATACCAAATAGTTTTTTTGCTCTAGCCTTACCCTCATGAGATGTCCCCATTTTTGTATCAACGTATGCTATTAATCGGTTCTTCTCATTTTCTATTTTGATAACTTCTTTATCTCGACATGTATATGTTGAGTTCTTAACTTTCCAGAGCATTCCAGATAAATTAGTGAGGATATTCCTACATTCAAGAGCAGCCGCGGACCATCCCCTTTGATTAGTCGTAGACGAATTTTTGCTGATAATTTCAAAAGACTGATTTAGATCCGGAAAATGTTTTACAATCCCATCTAAAGTTATTTTTCGATATTTCTCTAAAAGCGAGTCTGCCTTTTCTCCAAATTTGTAGGAATAATATATTCGTGTAGCAAAATCTTGAATTGAAGATGATACGATAGAGCAAATTCTTTTATACTGAGCAATTCTTGCAGTTAAACCTTTAACTTGTTGTAGCTGGCTATTAAATTGCATAGCTGAATATGTCCCGCTGGGTTTGAAATTTTTTACAACCTCCATTTCAGCTTGAGCTCCCTCAATTGCAACTTCTTGTGTCGAAATGGATCCCCACTGACCGATCCTTGTCAGCTTGTCGTAATTTCTTCCTGTTTTCTCCATGTAACTTAATCCTGGTTGGGAATCACTGTAGCCGTATTTCTCAAAAGCTAACCACTCTTTTATACGAGCGTCATGTACAAGTGATGCCAATCTCGCTGCCTTGCTAACAAGGGCTTCAACTGAACCTCGTTTTAGTTCAGCATCATCAATTATTTCCTTAGCCAGGGATAGTATTTCTTCGCTTTGTTCCATGGGGAGATTATATATCAAAAACGATGGATTGATGCGTCCAACAGAGCATACTTGGCTGCGAACCGTGGACGCTGTTCGGACATACATTCAAACCGCAACAACACCTATAATCATACCAAACTTCGCTGTTACAGGATAAAACTATTCCAGACCCACTTTTGAGTCCGTCATCTCATCTGCTAGATGTAGGTATAAAACCCTTCCTTTACTGACTTCAAAGCGTATAGTCATTAAAAACTCGCCAGATGGATCATCTTGGATTGTAATGTTTGGGTGTTCATCCGATATCCTCTGCTTAGCCTCAGAAATAAGACTTTGTTTATCTGTGCTTGAGGTGTCCAAAATGTCTCCAAAGACCTCCTTGGCAAGGGAGATCATCCACTCTTTCTCCTCAGATCTGATCTGCTTTTTCGAAGATTCTTGCATCTCTAGTGCTTTATTTAAGACACCGATGTGATCGGTAAAATCCAGCTGTGGCGAAGCTCCTTCAAAGTCTTTTAACTCAATAGTTTTGTCCTTAAAAACCAAAACATCGACAAATGGCGCAACAAACACGTTGTGTTCCGCAAGTTTTTCTCTTTTTTGCTCAAGGGTTAGGTTTTTATCAATGTTGAGATCATCACAAAACTCTCCTATAGCTACGTTCACAGAGGCATTTGCATCCGAGTTTGTGGGGTTATCAAGTATTACCCTTACTTCTTTATCGAATAATCGCCATAGTTTCCAAAAGTTAAACATGTTGTTAGCACCGCCAACATTCGCAACAAAAATCCGCCTACTCCAATCTACTAACCCTTTTTCTTTGAGGTGATTATAGACAACCTCATCTGCAATCCCCTCAACAAATAATGTAACTGGCGCATATAAAAAGGCTCTTCTGTTAACATCCAACAAATAACCGAGTCCCTCAATGATTTTTATAGCATTGGACTCGTGTGCCTGAATAATGTGAGTTTCAGCAAGTGTGTTTTTAAGATTAAAATAGGAATAAGTATAAATCTTGCCTTCTCCAATACGGATCATTTCCGGGCTGTGTGTCGCAAAAACGAACTGCTTACCAAACTGCACTTCATTGAGGACTTCCTGCAACAAAAATGAAATCATGTCGGGATGTAGATACAACTCCGGCTCGTCAATCGCGAGAAACTTACATTTTGGATGGTAGATGTAGCCCAGAAGTAAGGACAATCTCTTCAAGCCATCACTCTCTACCTCTGGGGAGTATCCCGGAACATCCAACTCATCCTCTCGGAAAAAGTTCATAACCAGATTTATGCCTTTACGTGCGACATTCGGATACCTACCAAGATACTTTTGCAGGGCGTCCCTAACCTTTATCCCGATCTCAGGATAATCTTGTAGGTGTTGGTAAAATCCCTGCCCTGTTATATCTGCACTTTCCAAGTCAAAAGTTGCTGCATCTCGATCAAGAAGCTGATAGTGTTGCTGGTAAAAGTTATGTTGTGGAGTAGCTGTGATGTATTGCGCAAAAAAGCCTGTTTTATCCAAGTTTTTGTTTCGGATTTCAGCTTTTGCGTGCTCCGCTACTTTACGCAAAGAGAGAGATTTCCCCGAGCCATTGGGACCAAAAAAGTAGTTTATGTGCCGCAACTGAAGAGTCTTACCTTCATGAAGGCTTCTTGGTAATCCATTGATTGTAACTTGGGGCAGGATAAGTTCATTACTATTCATCCTCTCATCTCTCTTCCATAGTTTTGCCAGAATCATCTATTACAGGACGGCTAAACTTTAAATCTAACAACTTTTCTAACAAAGGAAACCGTGTGTAAGGTTGTTTAAAGCTATCAGATCCCATATGCCCTTCACCCTCGCGGATTATGAGAGTTCCGCCTAAGTGCTCAAACATATAGAGCGCTTCTTTGTGATCACATCCCCATGGATCGTTATCCGAGTTGATGAAAATGATATCCCTAACATTTCCCTTTATTTTTGGCCAATCATAATCATTTTGTAGTATCGGCTCGGACTCCTTTTTCTCACTTTTCGGACGTGCATATCCTGCTACCAGGATCGCTTTGTGGACCGTAACATTAATGTTTTGTAAGACACTTAACACTAATGGTCCACCAGCAGAATGGCCAATCAAAATAGTTTCATTAGAAAACACTCCATCTTTAAGAACGAAAGGAAGCCACTTCTTAAGATCTGGTTTGTCTGCATCTGGAAGTTGAGGCACCCAGACTGAATAACCCTTACTCTCGAGAAACTTCTTAATACTGGGTTGCCAAAAAGAGTTTGGATTACAACCAGTCCCATGTAGGATTATTGCGTTTTTCATAGCTTTACTTTCACTCGCTTATCGACATCTGCTTCAGAGTCAAGCACAAAAAACTTTTCCGGGATCAGTTTAAACAGACGATAAGGTTTTAAACCAGTAAAATCTTCGGCCTCGCATTTGATAAAGGATGTGTGATAATGTCTTAAGGCTTCAACTATTTCGTTTTTGCCCTTCAATAAGTTCACCGATCCAGAAGCCTGAACACCATTTCCTTTCCCCTCTGGGGCATGGGAATCGAAGATTGAAAATCCTACTTTTGGATTCACCAGAACATTTTTCGTATGGACGCAGTCCATTTGCGAAATGAAGTAAAAGTTGTATGAATCATCTATGCAGTAAAAAAGGGGAGAAGACCATGGCGTTTTACCATCTGTGGTTGCCAAGGTTAAATAGATGTTGTTCTTGATGATGTCCTTTGCAAGTTTATTAAGTTCACCTTGTATCATATCGATTAAACACTAAACGCCTTGTCGTTGGTCAACGAGCCCGCCTAAGTAGTGTGCTTTATAAACAAGTGCGCTTCCTTTTATGATTTTCTCTTCCCCTGAAAACCTATCGAGTTCTCCTTCCCAGTCGTTCGTGTATGTGTAATCACCTTCCTTGTGTTCTTTGGGCCCTCGATAGGGATAATCGTCAGGCATTTGCATTAAAGCGTTTCTCAAAACTGCATAGACTGGATCTGCTTTCACTCCTTCAGCAACCCAACCATAATAGACCATCATCCAAGTGGGCTTATCCTCCTGAAAGACTATTGTTCTTCCTCCATAAGGCTCACCACCAAAGAAGTTATCTTGAGATCTCCATTCTCCTTTTTCAAATGGAATGGTTGTAGAACCGTCGGGTTCCTTGACCCACTTTTTCTCATCACCGCCTGCATACCCGGCTTTGTTGGAGTCAACTAAAAACTGTCTTAAGTCTTCTTTATTCATGTTTTTTATTTTTGTTAATAAACTTTAAAATGTCTTCTTCTTTGTAACGTCTGTCTTTGCGTTTGCCGATATGGATTGCTGGTAATCGTCCGCTTTTATCCCAACGCCTCAGAGTCGCTACGTTGACACCAAGCATATCGGCAACTGCGCGTATTCTTAACAACTTTATCTTTTCAGGCATAGTAATCTCGCTAAGTTGTATTTAACTATACACTTTTTCGATTGGATTTGCTATACTGCTTTCAGTTTAACAGTTGCCTAAACGCTTAAAAGCGCATGGCACAGAAAACCGATCAAGGCAGTAAGCCTCTCGTGAGAGCATCCTTGATCGGTTATCGACCGAAAGGTCGGTAGGTGACGTAAGTCATCGCTCGCGGGGGGCTTTTTGATTCCCCTCGCAATCAAAACCGATCAAGGAGGTGAACAACTGACATTGAGAACAACAATAGCTATAATACTGATAATCTTAGCCGGATGGTGGATTGCAGATAAAGCATACAAGGAGTTTTACTTATTCGCAGATAAAAAGCCTTTCTGGAGCGGAACAGAGGAAGTTCAGGTATGCAAAGCACCAGATTACACCAGTAATGATTGTAAGCGTTTAAAAGTCGAGCTGGTCAATAACAATCAAGCGCGTATCCACTATTTTGTTACGAAGACAGTAAAAGAACAGACTGAAGGCGTGCCAACAGAGCAGGAGTTCAAACAAGCGTATTTTAATGCAATGATGGCAGGTGATTCTAAGTCAGCTGAGATCATCAAAGAGACCAATGAGTTCGTTCACCCAGATAAAAGCGTGAGCGTTGAACAGCAGTTAGATGTGTTTGATTTGGAATGTAAGTTCGCCAGCGAGTTAAAAGATCAACCGCGTTTTGTAGTCTGTAACGGTCAGGATAGAAATGGTCAAGAGTGGGATTTTTTACCAGCCTGGGTCGACATTAACTAATGGACTTATGAAATACAAACTTAACAAAGCTGTTTTTTACACACTTTTGGGATTAGGAGTTGGAGTTTTGTTAATGAAAGCAGTTGATGCTGTCCAGCAAGTTGATACAGTTAAACAGACAAATACTCAAGCTAACATACAAACACCCACAAAACCGCTCGGTTATCTCACCCAAGTGGAGACGTCGAGAGGGACGCTTTACCTTGAGTTACAAAACGACTATATCAGCTTTAATGCAAACGAAGTCGCAGTCAATAACGACGTCACGATTAAAATAAAGCGCGAGGATTATCCTAAGCTGTTTGAACAAGGTGTCGCAAACTCCAGTGTCCTTCAGGTGAAGCTATACAAAGATCCAAACGGTGAGGAGTTTATCGAGCTTTCAGTCAACAATCCCGATCACGGTGGATATGCACGCGCTTATGTCCTATTGGTTAATCCCTTCACTGGCACGATAAAAGAGGGCTTAAACGATTATTCAAAGCCCAACGAGTAAAGACTCATCCCCACCTTCGCGCAAGCGGCGCGCTTCATTTCGCAGCCAATCGCAGTATGTCGCGCAACGTAAGCGCACAGGGCGCGATTAGGCGCGTTATGGTCGACGAGTTGCGCATTATCCGCAATGGAGGTGAATGGTCGGCACCCTCGCGAACGTGTCGCGCCTGGTTGTCGAGCTTCGCGAAACGTCCAATGGATATGAAATCGTGCGCTATCACCACGAAGGTGAAGAGGGGAAATACGAAGGTTTTATCTCCCTATAATCCGGCAAGATGAGTCTATTTTGCGGTATAATGAAGGTGCGGCATGATTTTCTGCCGCCTATAAAAAAGGGAAACTATGACAAAGCGAGGTCGACCAACAGAATACACAACAGATCTTCCAGATAAACTCCGTTCTTATACGAAAGACTGCCTTTCAAAGCAGCGCATCCCTTGGATTGAGGAGTTTTGCAATAACAACGAGATCTCAGATCGCACACTTAGAGATTGGTGTAAAGCACACGACGAGTTGGGTAAGGCTCGAGAACACTTAATGATGGTGCAAAGGATGATTCTCAAGCAGCTTTGTATCTCAAAAGGCACTCATGCTGCAGGCCCCATCTTTTTACTAAAGGCAAATCACGGTTTTATAGAAACAGAAAAAGTGCAGCATACGGGTCCCGAAGAAGAGCCACTTACTCTCATTTTTACTGATTCAGCAACATATCAAGCACACGAGGCAAATAAAGCTAAAAGAGAACAAGAAGAGAGTCGCAAACAACTTGAGGCTCAAAAAACAAAAGAGACAGAAAATGTTGGAGGATACGATTGGACTCCTTACATAAACAAAAACTCATTGACACAGCAGGGTTAAGTTTGATATAGTAGATATAGCTTCATAGCACAGCTTAACGCAGTCCCGAAGCGGGGCTGCTTTTTTTGTTGAAAAGCACCCAACAAAGGTGCTATGAAAAATCAACAGAAATCGAATGAGCATGTAGAAAATGACAAAAGATATAACCCGTATCTTTTTGCAGCCTCATTTCATAAACTCATTAACTTCGTAGGTAGTCACCAAGAAAACGGCGTTCTTTATTGGCACTTCACTCCAAAAGACAAAGCAGAGTCTTTAATCAACCAACTCCATAGCAAAACTAACCCTCCTATTCCCGCTCTTGATCTATTCGAGGCAATCGAAACTTTCTGGCAGCAAGTTGCGCAAACACGAAAAGGAGGTAGCTGGAAATGAAAGTTCTGTCCCAAAAGGCTGTAACCGATTTCCAAGCTGCCTACAAAAAGGTGCATGGTAAGGATATCTCCTATGACGAAGCTCAACGACAAGGATTACAACTTCTAAGACTATTTCAACTTGTCTACCGACCGATTTCGAAGGGAATAATGAAAAATGAGAAAGCTAAACGGATATAGACCAAGCCACAGAAACAAATGGCACTTTATTACGAATGACACCCTGTCGTTATCAGAGCTTAGCTATTGGGATTATTGCATCGACGTAATGGACTTCGATCCAGACCATGACACCTATGGCATGTTTAGATTTGACCTTGCAGAGGTAATAAAAACTTTTCGTAAAGGAAAAAGCACGGTCAGAAACTGGCATAACAAACTTCTCCTCTTGGGTTGCATACAGGCTACAAACCGAAAAGGAGTGTATAGACTTCCCAATGCCACACGTTACATCTCAGAGGGACCACGTTGGAAAGGTGAAGCTATGACATTCGCCAGGCAGGAGATGAATCAGTCATTTGAAGAGATTGTCCAAAGCACTGGAGTAAAAATCCAGTCTATTGGACAAAATGTCCAACCAGTTGGAAAACAAATCGTCGATTCAGCCTCAAAAATACCTGTTAAAGCTCTAAGTTCCTCTAAGGATGAATCTAATCTTAATCATGTTAGGAAAGTCTTAATAAAGCAGGAAGTTCATTCAGAAAACGAGTATCAGCAAATGTATCAAGAAAACCCTGATGGATTAACTCCTGATGATATGCGTTGGGTTGATGAAAATGTGATTGAAACGCTTGAGGTTGATGCTGAAAACGAAGAATCCATCGTAGATCTTTACTTTGACGGCGACTGGCAAAAGTATCGAAACAACTTGACTCTATGAAAACACAGAGCAAACATACAGACGTGCTTGATATAACGACCCTTGCCTTTTTAAATGGCCGTCTTGGACATATCCGTAAGGGTAAAAGCACAACCAGGGCGGCCATTTGAGATATGTCATACCTAACAAAAGAAACTATAGAACAGACGAAAAACATTACGTTTATTGTTTATTTGCGCAAATCTTCGGATGACAATAGGGATACCCAAGTTAGATCCCTTCCTGGCCAGCGAATGGACGTCGACGAAATGATCAAAAAAAATAACCTGAAAGTGATCAAGCCTTATTTAGAAGAAAGTCAAACAGCGTTCAAAAAAGGACGCCCTCGTTTCAACGAAATGCTCCAAAGACTTGAAAGCGGCGAAGCGCAAGGCGTCATAGTTTGGCATCCTAACAGGATCGCGCGTAACTACGGAGATGGTGGACGTTTTGTGCAGGCGATGTCTGAGGGGCATATAAAGTTAGTTTTTACCTGGGCTGGCGGAATCTATGCTGACGATCCCCGCGATAAAGAGTATCTGATGACCGAGTTCACTCGCGCGACTCGAGACAGCGATGATAAAGGAGTTGCAGTGAAAAGAGGAAATCGCACACGTTTTTTCGAAAAAAAGCAGTGGATCGGCCCCGCGAAAATAGGTTATCTTAACGTTTATAACCCTGTAACCAAGGAGAAGGAAATCAAAGTTGATCCCGAACGATATCCTTTAGTTGTTAAAGGAATACGCCTGATCCTCTCAGGTGCACACACCCCGATGCAAGTTCTTCATAAGATCAATGACGAATGGGCTTTTAGGACAAGAAAAACAAAAAGGCAGGGAGGCAGGCCATTAAGCAAAGCGGGCTGGTATAAACTCCTCGCAGATCCATATCTGTATGGATTGATGATCCGCAGGGAAGGTGAGACAATGGGAGAACATAAACCCATGTTGAACAAGGATGAGTTTGAGAGACTCCAGATAATACTCGGTCGAAAAGGAAAACCTCGCATAGCAAAACACGAGTTTGCCTATAAAGAGGTGCTCAAATGCGGAGGGTGTGGTGGTTCTGTAACAGCTGAGGAGCGTTGGCAGATCATTTGCCCACAATGCAAAACAAAGTTTCATAGGGCAAAAAACACCGATAAGTGCAAAGAGTGTGGTATTTTGATCGAGGAAATGAAAAACCCCAAGATTCTTCATTATGTGCACTATCATTGCACAAAACGCGCTCATCCCGACTGCACACAAGGCAGTATTCCGTTAAAAGTGCTTGAGAAACAGATTGATGAGGAACTTTCAAAGTTTGAAATCAAAGAGGAGTTTCGCGATTGGGCGATTCAATACCTCAATGAGTTAAACGATAAAGAAGCTTCAGAGCGAAATGTAAGCCAAAATAACGCCAAGGAAACGCATCGTGATGTTGTAAAAAAGCTCGATAATCTGACAAAGATGTTCATTTCCCCACAGAATGTCGATAAAGATGTATTAACCGAAGAAGAATACCTCGCTCAACGGAAGTCGTTATTATCAGAAAAGGAAAGTTTAGTTCGTTTAGTCAAGGAAATAGACAAACAACAGGATCAATGGCATGAACTAAGCGTCAAAACTTTCAACTTTGCCTGTTACGCACGATACTGGTTCGATCATGGAGATTTGAAAGAGAAGACTGAGATTCTTGGCGCACTTGGTTCGAACCTAACGATTAAAGACAAAACGTTGCGAGTTGACGGTCAAAGCCCGTTCCTCATCATCTCTGACGGTCTACGCCGAATCGAGGGAATGTCGGGAATGTTCGAACCTGCAAAAAAGCCCGACTTGGCGCGACAAAGTGCCTCTCTCGAAGCCCTTCGTCAATCTTGGCTGCGGAGCCTGGATTCGAACCAGAATAAACGGATCCAAAGTCCGTTGTCCTACCA
>JACQKR010000028.1 GCA_016204425.1 Candidatus Levyibacteriota bacterium | reverse complement strand
ATTCTAAACTGTTTTGAAATTTATATTTTTATCATTTGATATTGTTTCGAATTTCGATATTCGTGCTTCGGATTTATTTTGTCCGGACTAATAAGTGTCTGATTATACTGTCATTTCGAGTGATCTTCTTCTCAAGCTCAATACCCAACCCGTTCTCTGCTTCAATATGAAAAAGATGGTAAACGCCGGCAAGTTCTTTTTTGATCTTGTATGCGAGCGGCTTTTGCCCCCACTCGTCTTCTTTCGTAATTTTGACTTCCTTGAGCAGATCTTTCAGTGCTGCGATCACTTTCTTCCGATCTCCCTCAGAAAGAGATGAACGAAGAACGACGACTAATTCATAGAGTCTCATAATTTCAACATATTTTACCTTAACTCGCGCTTCCAAGCAAGAGGGAATGTCATCTACGCTGCCATGCCGAGCTCTCGCTGCTTGGCCCGAACGAAACGCATTCCTGGATCAACTCCCCTTCTTGTCCTATCATCTGCTTTTAGGATAAATGAAGCATTTGGTCCGAATACTGCCTCAAGCGCCTTCGTCCCTTTGTCATACCCGTCAACAAACCGTTCTTTATCCAAAAGGTATCTTCCTAAACGAAAATGATAGTCACTTTCTCTCTCATCATTTCCACGAACAATTCCGCTCGTTTCTCTTTGAAAATCTGGAAGGACATCATCAGATACTTTTTGCATTACTATACCTGCGCCAATCGTCCGTGCCACCTCGACGACAAATCGCTCCATGTGAAGATTCTCTGTATCTATAATAACTGGAGTAAGTTTTTTTAAAAACCCAGGCAATAATTCCAACTTTCCAAGATATGGCTCGGCATCTGTATCACGTATAGGAGCAAACAACCCTTTTGCTTCTTCTCTCAGTTGACTCTTAACCATCCGGCTATTCATCATGCTTTTCCTTATCGCAAATTCCTTTTGAAAATGTTTAGGAAAAATTGATTTGTACATATCCGTAGCATCAAGAAGAGCAAGACCGTGTTCGAGAGCACTCCCAGTGACCCCAGACTCATCCTCTTTATCAAGTCCACTTGACATATATACGTCTCTAACATGAACTTCATCCTTTTCATCGATATCCCAATGAACAACGGTTGTATTGTTCCGAGCACTTGCATGGCTTATTTCATGAGCAGCAAAGGTGGCTGTCGTTAGCAGATCACCTGTACGTTTGGAAACATCAACCGTGATATCGCCTCCTGCAGAGTCAAAGCCTCCTCTCATTTGAATGATGTTTCCAGCAGTATAGACCACAGGATGTAAGGATGAGAGATGGTCGACTCCTGTGCCAAGATTCTGTAATTTTTGTCTCATGAACTCTCGTATGTCCTGCTCAACATGCCTGAGGGTTCGCAGCTCTTGTAAAGAGAGATTTGCAGATTTTGCTTTGGATTCCCTCCCTCTGATAAGATCATGCATTCTATTTTCAAGTTCAGGACTATGCGAAAGCATTGTGGTCTGCCCATTTTGGGTTACTTTGTGAAGTACTTTTGTTGGTATCGATGACTGGAGCTCAGGAGAAGAATGAAATTCGCCAGATTCGGCCATATTGATAGCATAGCATATTTACTGTCCGTACAATACATCTCTGGCTCAACAATTTCAAACAGCTATGATTTTTGGTAGTATCTGGCAATATTAGGAAGTATTTGGTAGTATATGGCAACACAAGCAAATGGCGAATAGCATATGGCAAATGGTTAGAAAGATAAGGCTATGATTATCCCACCAAAATATATTCTCACGCCGACGATTTCAAAATACCTCCAAGCTATCGAAGCTGCGAAAGAAGTTATTGATACCATCACTATCCCGCCTGAGGTTGAGACAAATATCCGTCGACTTGGTATCCTGAAGAGTTCTCTTTTCTCCGCCCGCATTGAGGGCAATCCCCTAACAATCGCCGAAGTGACAGGACGAGTATCATCTGACCAGAAAAAACGGGAAGTGTATAACATCCTGAAAGGATTACAACTCGTTCATGATAGAGGTGCACGCGATGTAACCCAGAGCTTTCTTTTTCAGCTCCATCTGAAAACGATGGATGGGATGAACGAAAAAGGGACTCTTGGAAAGTATCGGACGGAAGTCAGCGCGATTTTCAACTCTTCAGGAATTGCGATCTATATGCCTCCTCCACCCCGCCAAATACCAACGCTTATGGAGCGCTTGCTAAAAATCATCAATAGTTCCAAAGAGCAATTCGTACCTATCCGCGCTGTGCTCGCCCACTATACATTTGAGAAGATCCATCCGTTTCTTGACGGCAACGGGCGTGTCGGGCGACTGCTTCTTCAGTCAGTTTTAGAAAAAGCCGGATACGGGATGAAAGGCCTTCTCACTGTAGAAGAATACCTGGATAAACATCGATCTACCTACTATGACAGCCTCCAGGTCTCGGAACGGGACGTCACCGACTATGTTGAGTTTATGCTTGAGGCGATTTCCGAGACTGCTGAGAAAGCAAAGCACCTCGTTCTTTCCAAACAGGAATCTCAAGCTGAGGACTACCTCTTACCGCGCAGAGCCGAAATATACAATATTATTAAAGACCACAAGCTCGTGAATTTCGATATGCTTCGTCGACGTTTCCTCAAGGTCAATGAACGAACCCTTCGGTATGATCTCAAACAGCTTCAACTGGCTGGCCTCATCCGCAAACTCGGAACAACAAAAGGCGTATATTACGGGGAAACAAAAACATGATCAGCATTGATGAAAGAAGACCTACCTTCCCCTCTTCGGACTCATTTTCCGAAACTCTTCATGTCGCAGCTCTTCCGGGAGATAATCATCATCCCTCTGTGAGAGTGCCACCTACACTGGATACTATATCTTGTATCTTGGACACAATGGAATTAAGAAGAAAACTCACGCCTGAGATGCGAGATACAATTGCTACTTTCCAACTCTGGACGCACTATCCGAGCGCACCAATAGTTGCTGATATGCTAGAACAAGATGAAAACACTGTCCAATCACGAATTGATACCGTATATAATGATCCTACCTTTGATGCGTACATTTTTGAATTTGAAAGAGTTGCAGAAGAGTCTTCAATAAAAAGTGAGCTTGATGAGCTTTTTGATGAAGTACTCCTCGAGACAGAAGAGACATTAACACCTCGTGAGTATGAAGTTTTTACTTATGCAAATAAAGGATTAACGAATAGACAAATAGCAGATATCTTATCGATAGAACCTAGGACTGTAGTATCGAGACTCGTGTCAGCAAGAAAAAAAATAGAAACACTCCTCCTCTTTCCTCGGGAAATTAAAGAATTAACTTCATATAAGAGACCCAATCCTGATCCCGAGAAGCCTGATATTCCTGACAACAGACTTCGAGGAGCTGCATCATTTGGAACACTCAAAACTCGTATGTTCCTTCGAAAGAGATATACGACAGACGCTTTGGTACAAGACTACTTTCGTAGAAGAAGAACACCTGATCCAGAGTGGCTTGCGCAAGGCCGAATACTTTTAATTGATAATGTCATAAGAACTGAATGGTATTCATTTGTGGGCAAAAAACAATATGAACCATTTCTATTTAGACACCCCGAATCAGGCCTCATTTATACAACACATGAAAATATCGCCATAATGCGAAGCATGAGAAAACCTCGTCTGGTCGATCAGGAATGGCTTGCGCAAGGTCGAGTACCACTATTCCCGTGTGTATCCAAAGTAGAATGGGATTCCTTTTCACGTAGAAAACAATACGCACCTTATATCTTTAGACATCCAGATTCAGGACTTATCTATTCAACTCCCGAAAGCATTGCAATCATGCGAAGTATACGAAAACCAAGAAACAAACAGATAATAGAAGATAGGGAAGAAGACGCAGATAATAGAGAAATACAGGGAGATATTTTTCCTTAAATACTGTTCTATGCGAAGAAGAAAACGATTAAGCTCCTATCTTGAACTCTATGACGCCTGCCCTTCCGAAGTCCCGCTTAGCGGGACGAAGGAGGGTCGCCATCAAGAACCTATTTTAAACTCTATAACATCTCCATCGTTAACAACATAATCACGTCCCTCAAGCCGGGCACGCCCTTGCTCCCTTGCCTTCTTCCGCCCACCGATTGCGACATAATCATCAAACGAGACAATCTCTGCTTTGATAAATTTCTTCATGAAGTCAGTATGTATTTCGCCGGAGGCCCTGACCGCGGTGGAACCGCGCGGAAGGGTCCATGCACGAACTTCTATCTTCCCTGCTGTGAGGAATGAAATAAGACCGAGTTTTTCGTATGCTTTTTGGATCAACCTTTCTAAACCAGATTGTTGCAAGCCCAATTCTTTAAGATATTCGATTTGTTCTTCCTCTGACAAACTCGCCAATTCAGATTCTATTTTTGCACAAATAACAACAGCACCTGTTTTATCAATTCCAAATATACTAGTATATTGGCTTATTATCGGCTCTAACCGTTCTTGTTGATAGTCCTCTTCTGCGACATTCAAAACAATAAGCTCGGGTTTGCTTGTTAAAAAAAACAGATTCATCACCTGCTCTTTTTCTTCGTTACCAAACTGCATGTCTCGTACCGGAATACTTTTATTCAACTCTGCAATGATTTTTTGAAGGATAGGCTTGAGAGGATCATTACTCTTGATTCGTGATTCTTGATTTTGTGCAGATTGTAAATCTGCGAGCAAAAGTTCAGTCTTAATAGTTTCATAATCGCTTTTTGGGTCTATGCTTCCTTCTCTGGTGACATCCTCATCGGTAAACGCCCGGACGACATGTGCGATGACCGAGACCTCCCGGATGTGTGAGAGGAATTTGTTCCCAAGCCCTGCCCCCTCTGATGCCCCTTTCACCAATCCTGCAATATCGAGGAATTCGACTGTTGCCGGCTTGATCGGCGGCAATTGTGGCATTCCGCCAGGTCCTGAGCTCGTCGAAGGATTCTCTTCCTTTGCTACAACTTCTGCCAACTTTTGCAGCCTCGCATCAGGCACCGCGACGACGCCGACATTCGGTTCAATCGTCGCAAAGGGGTAATTCGCAGCCAACGCCTGCTGCTTCTTCAACAGCGCATTAAACAACGTACTTTTTCCAACGTTAGGTAATCCCACTATCCCTACTGATAGATTCATATCCCATATTTTAGCAGAAAAAGTCATTGACAAACTGTTACCACTCTGTCTAACTAGTATTAGGAATGAAAAGAAAAAAAGTAAGAAAACTCGGACGTAGTCGCACGAAATACAAGAGTCGCTCGCTTTCCTCATATCGCTCTTTCTTCGTAATTGCACTAGGGGTACTTGCCGTTGTATTTATCGGCAAAGTAATTCTTTCATCACAGAGCAATCAAAATACATTAGGTTCAACCACTTACCTTGCAAAAGGAGACGATTCTGGATCAGGAAGCTCCGGTTCTTCAGGGAGCGGCTCATCAGGATCCAATTCGTCAGATGATGACGATAATGACAGTTCAGGAGGGAGTTCAAGTGGATCTGGAAATAGCGGCAGCTCTGGTTCTGGAAGTAGTGGAACCGGATCATCGGGTTCCTCAGGCAGTGGTAGTTCAGGATCTGGTTCTAATAGCTCTGTTTCTTCTAGCTCTACAGTTGAATGCGTCGGTCCAGATGGCAAAAAGTTCACAACTACTTTTAAATTATGTGAAGACCTAAATAAATCATGGGGCAATACCACTTTCTCCTTTACCGTAAAGTCTTCAGGGAATACGACAAAGACAGAAACACGCACCAGATCAGTACAACCAACTATAGCTCCAGAAGTTACTGATGCGCCTGAGCTAGAAAATGAAGATGATGCTGGCATTCGTACACAAACAGAAATAAAACAAGATGAGACAAGAACAGAAATTCGTCTTTCTGAAACAGAGCGAATTAGAACCAGAACAAAAGACGGTTTGACAAGAATAGATATTACATCAGGCGGTATCAAGACAAGACTTGAATATAGAGGTGACAGGGTAATCATTAAAGCAGAACAGGAAGATGGCACAGAAGTTGAGCTTGAAGACGACACGTTACTTAAAATTGATGAGAGGCTTGGTGCAAGTGGTATTAAGGTAGCAACAGCAGGAGCAGAGAAGTTTGTTATTCAACGGGGAATTGCTGGTGCGATAACTAACTTTCCAGTTTCTATTGATCTTGCGACGAATACATTGACTGTCAATACCCCCGCAGGACAAAGAACTCTTACTGTCCTTCCAGATCAGGCTATCCAAAACTTACTTGCAGCAAACATAGTCAATCGTATCGGTGGACAGGCAGTTATTGATGCTGCAAGATCAGGTGAGCTTACCTCTGTAAGTCAACTAGCAACCTTGGGAGTACAAAATGGCGTACCTATCTATGAAATAAATGGCATCTCTGATCAGAAACTGCTTGGATTTATCCCTGTAGCTATTGAGAAAACGGTGACGGTTTCTGCTCAAACAGGAGAAGTAGTATCTACGCAAGAGTCATTTGCTAATAGTGTATTGGATCTTCTCGCCTTCTAAAAAAGCTTATTTATTTTCACTCTTAAATTGTCGGAGGCTTTGAGTGAATTATCCTTCCAAACTCATCTCTTTGCGTAATTATCCTCTCATACCTAGGCTCGGGTGCTACAAACTCAAAGTCAAATCCTGCCCGCAACGCTTGACGTATAGCGTTTGCAGGCGGGTCTAAAAAGATGGGACGATCCTTCGATAAACTCAGAATCTTGATGTGGCTAACGTCCCTACAGACAAATTCATGATGCTAATTATGGCAGAATGTGAGATGATCACTCGCCCAGAGCAAGCTCTGTCATAGGATGCAACTGCGCATCAAGAGAGATAAACCATTTTCGAAGGAGCTTCCAGAGCGGATCTCCATCCTTGACATCTCCTCGCCTGATATGCGAAAGACAATCGATTGTAATTGTTTCAATTCTCGCCCAGGTAATATGAATCACTTCTTCTTTTTCCACAAACTCTTCCCATTTTGATGACTGTTTTAGAGCTGTTTTGAAATCTCTCCGATACTCTTTAAGCCGCATGTAAATGAGTTTTTTCCAGAGATCAATGTGCTGTTTCTCAATCCCCAGGTTGATAAAGAGTTGGAGAAAAGCAGATGGGAGATCCTTTTGAAGACCAGAGAATACGATTCTCTGTTCCGGCCTAGATGCATGCTCAATCGCGTGGTCAAGGTGAAGAACGAGAAGTCCTAGAAGAGAAAGTTCAAGTTCGTTAAAGATTCTATCCTGCTCTGATTTAGATAGTTTATGGAAATCAAGATACAGACGAAAATCCTTTCTCTCCCAAAACTCAAACGACCAGCTCGCTATACCCTGGGCAAGGTTTTGCGACGCTCCTGCCAATAGTTTTGCTGTCTCGCGCTTGAAGTCCATTAAAAAGAATTTATTCGCCTAAATCTCTATGCAAGATTATAGCAAACTAAGAAGACTGAACGGAGATATTAATTTTCTCCGGATCAAAAGCCTCAATGTTTTGTGTTGCATCTAAAATCTCTATTCCTAATATTTTCCCATTTGTATCTTCATCCACTAAAACTGCATCGGATATTTTTCGCGTGTGGTCATATTTTCCTTTCGCTAATTCAATCCAAACAGCATTTTCTTTCTTATCATATTTCATTTTCAT
>JACQKR010000027.1 GCA_016204425.1 Candidatus Levyibacteriota bacterium | reverse complement strand
GTATGGTACCACCTCTTCCCATTCCGAACAGAGTCGTGAAACGTACCAGCGCCTACGATACTGGGACTTGTTCCCGGGACAATGGGTCATCGCCAGAATATTTCTCTTTTTAAGTTTTACAGTGATGCCGACCGTGTCCTTCCGAAGTCCCGCTTCGCGGGACGAAGGAGGATGATTTCTTGCTAAAAATTACAATCCCGCACTTGGTGCGGGATTTTTTGTGAGGAAAGCTCATCTGTGCTAGAATTCCCTTCATGGTTGTCGCAGAAGCTGATCCGGGGCTACGAACGACCGATCAGCATAACTACTTTCCGGTATCGGAGGCAATAAAAAGGATGCAGAATGATGAGCCGGCAGAACTCATCTATGGTGATGTGCCACCTATTACTCCTGATGACTTGTCCACGCTCAAGCTGTGGGATGCCCCCGGTATGAAAAAGCCGCTCGTCCTCACTTTTGTTGAGGCAGCATGTCAGGATATTGCAGAGAGATTGTTGGTACAACCATTATATGAGCATACTGTCAGATTTCCGGAACAAGCACTCGAGATTGTAGCTTTTATTGATTCGATGGAGCATGCTTCGCAGAGAGTAAGTATTGATACGCAAAAAGCGGTCTCAGCTGCAACGCAAGACGCAGATGGAATATTTGCTTTTGTTGTCGGTGCAATGGATCGGTACCTTGCTCTTGATCGAGGGACATTAGTTGGCGGAGTGCAAGGAATGATACATGATAATTTGGGAAGTGCGAAGGAGCTATTGCCGAAATATTACGAATTATTGTTAGAAGTATTTTCAAGAGAAGAGGGAAGATTGCCAACTCAAGAAGAGTTTCTCGCCCTTGCACGAAGCTCAGCAATGATACTCGGCCGTCCGGCTTCACGAGCCATGAAGTACCTGATGCTTCATAAAGAATCGACGATGAAGCAAAACGGGTATGACGGGAAATCATTTGATCCTAGTAAGTTTACGTATAAGGCTAGAAGCGGCGGAATAGGAAGAGTGATGCTTCTGCCGGAAGTCCATGAGATGATTGAGGATATGTATCGGGAAGCAAGTACAGAAGCAGATCCAGAGGTTTTGATTACCGGCTGCCCTGCTGCGGGAAGGCTTATGCCAGCGATAAATGAACGGATTCTTCAATACCTCGTTCCTGCAGCATAAATTTTTGCTTTTTTATTTTTTCTGTGTTACTTTAGAGAAGTCTATGGATGATGCTTCTCGAGAAGGAAATAGCCTGTCACGGAGAGATCTATTGAAACGAGGCGCTGTATTAGGCCTTGGTGCGGCAGCATTAGGAGTTCTCTATAAAACACGAGACAAATGGATGCCTGAAACTTCTCCTCAAGGACCTCCGCATTTTCCAGAACCACCACCTGCTGCCCCAGAGAGCGCTGTTGCCAAAGAGCCACTCCAAGAGGTTCCGACAGAGTTCGGGTTTAACACGCACATGTTTGTTAATCCGGCTGAAAATGACAATCAGACCCTGGAAGCTTTTAAGCAAAACGTTGATCAAATAGCAGGGATGGGGCAGAAGTGGATACGATTTAATTTTTCAGAATGGGAAATTCTTAGTCCTTCTGACACCTCAGGTATCCACTGGGCCGATACAGTAACCCAATATGATGAGGCGGTTGATTATGCAAAAGACGCAGGATTAAATATATTCTTTGTAGCTACACCACCAAGCTTTGCCAGAGATTATGCATTTGACGAATATAAAACGGTAGTGAATGAATACTATGGAACGCTTGCTGAACGGTATAGAGGGAAAATTGATGTTTGGCAAATCTGTAATGAACCGGATATTCATAATTTTCAAACGTATGGAGTGAATCTCCATCAATTGTTGGATGAAGACTATATAGACCAATTGACTGAAGTGATAAAGATTGCAAGCAGTGCAATCAAAACAGTTGATCCTGAAGCGAAAACAACAGCAAACTTGGATAATTGGATAGGGCATAGAACAGATCTTATGAAAAAAGGGTCGTATTTTTATGATAGACTTGGTGATGCGATTGATCTTATAACGCTTGATCTTTATCCAGAAAATAATATTGGAGAAATAGAAAGGTTACCAGAATATGTTTCATATTTTGAAAAGAGATATAATAAGCCCGTTTTTATTGGTGAGCTTGGTTTATCAACATATGGCCAATTTTCAGAATATGACCAAGCGGCTTATTTGTCTATGGCAATTGACGCCTTGAAAGACGGCCGGACACAGCCTCGAGCAATTTTAATCTATAAGCTTACAGACTCAGTGACTCAAGAAGACAATGTTTTTAACCATTTTGGTTTGCAGGGGCCAGATGGGACTCCTAAAAAAGCATTTCAACCTGTAGTTGATCGTATGCAGATTGATGAAGAAGAAGTCACTCCTGAAAAAAAGATTGCTGCATAGTGCTTTATTTCTTTTGCTTTTTTCCAGAGGCTGTGCTACAAGGGAAGCATGTTTATCCTGATTCGGCGATATAAGCGATCGAGATTTAACGAGAGACAAGTCGAGCAGATTGCTGATTACGCGAAGGATTTAAGCCTTTTTTTCCTTGGTACAGTTATAGCTCCTATTTTTGCAGACATTGACACAATCGAGCCTATTGTGATACTTTTAGGTTTGCTAATAAGTAGCATGTTTTTTACTTTAAGCATGTTACTGTTGAAAGGCTAGTATGCTTGAGCTTTATTTAAATCTCGATTGGTTAAAGGTGTTCTATCTTGTCGGAGCGATTATTTTACTTGCCATGGCGATTGTTGTCTATCCTACGCTCCGCTACGGTACAAAGAAAAAAACTTCAAAGCGGTAATAATTATTACAACAGTAATAATTACATTGCGTACTTGCCTTCAGGGGCCAATGCTTGGGGGTTGATCTTTGTTTCGGCAATTTTCGATAGTAACTTATCGGTTGTTTCTTCTTCGTTCAAGATTTCTTTGAGGACACTGACAGCATCTGTGTATCCTAAGAGCTTTGCATACGTTACCGCGCAGCCGTAGCCTGCTATTTCATAGTGTTCTATGCGTTGTGCGTTGGCAATGATTGCCGCATCAAGCGCAGGAGACGGAGTATTTTCCTGAAGCATCTCAACGCCTTCCTCAATGACTCCTTCTATGCCAATGCATGTTTTGCCTTGCGGATCAATGCCTAATTTACCACAAACTGTTTCTAATTGCCTGATCTGCTCTTTCGTCTCGTGGAGATGGTGCTCAAAACTCGTCTTGAGCTCTTCTGAGGAGATTGCTTCCATGATTTGGGGCATTGCTTGGGTGATCTGATGTTCGGCATCATACAGATCCTGGATTTCGTGAACGAATAAATCGTGCAACGTTGTTAATTTCATACTGCATATCACAGTACATGAGTATGTTAAGAAACTATGCGAAGTTTCGTAAGAGTGAAGTAAGAAACGAAGGGTACCAGAGGTATCAAAAGTATCAAGGGTATCAAGGGAAAAAATGTATCTTTGAAAGCTTCTGATACTTTTGGTGCTCATGATACTCTTGATACCCTTTACCCATCGTGGTATACTTGCCCTATCTTCATTGTGAAAGGTGGATATGAAAATAAATGGTCGCAGAATCCTCAGATAATACATCCGGCACAGCCGGATCAGTCATGGCCAGGCTCCTTGCCTCGCAGAAAACAAAAATAGTCAGCCTCCATAAAGGTGATGTCGTTAAGGGAAAAATAACCAAAATCGCACGGGGCGAAGTCTTCATTGATATCAATGCCAAAACAGAAGCGCTCGTTCTTGAGAAAGACAGGCGTCTTCTCAAGCGTTTATTAGCTGTCATCCATGAAGGAATGGAAGTAGACTGTACCGTCATAACGCCTGAGTCTGAGAGTGGTAATCCGCTCGTGTCCCTGCGCCGCTACATGGAGAATGAGGCATGGCAGTTGCTTGAAGCGATGCAGAAGGAGAAGCAATCCCTTGAAGTGACGGTAACTGATGCAATAAAAGGTGGGTTTATCGTCGCAACAGACAGCGGGGTCACCGGATTTTTGCCGCATTCCCATACCGCTTCCCAGCAACAGCAGCCCAGCGTTGGGAAGAAAGTTAAAGTCTCGCTTCTTGAGCTGAATCGGGCTGAAAATAAAGTCATTTTCTCGCAAAAACATGCCATGACCGAGGCAGAATTCAGAAACATCACCAGAGGATTCTCAATCGGGCAAAAAGTAAGAGTCGAAGTCATGAATATTACCAATTTTGGTATCTTTGTTGCTGTCCCTGTTTCCACAAAGGGAGAAGGAGAGCAGCAAACGATGAGCCCCGATACCCCGATTAAATCGGGGGATAAAATCGGGGTGGATGGACTTATCCATATTTCTGAGATATCGTGGGACAAAGTCGATGATCTTCAGGGCCTTTATAACGTTGGTGACACTCTTGAGGCTGCAATCATTAGAATTGATACCGATGCACGCAGGATCGATCTCTCGGTGAAGCGTTTGAGCGTTGATCCGTTTGAGGAAATAGCAAAGAAGTATCCCATCGACACAAAAGTCTCAGGTGCCGTGAGTAAAGTCGTTGCCGGGAATGTCTACGTTGCATTTGCCGTAGGAGTAGAGGGCATTATCCGCAAAGAAAAAATTCCGCCAAACATGAGCATGAATGAGGGAAAGCAAGTGACGGCAGTCGTCACTGAGATTGATAAGAGGCGACACCGAATCATGCTCTCTCCAGTTCTTCTTGAGAAACCAATCGGATACCGCTAATAAGAGATTTATGATTTATGAATTAGGATTTAAGAAGAAGTGATATCTTGAATCATAAATCTTATATCTTAAATCTTCGATAATCTGCTTACATAGCTTCATATCAGGTATAATAGGAAAACAATGAAGAGAAAGAATAAAATTTCGTTCGTCTGTCAGGAATGCGGCTATGATACGCCGTCATGGCTTGGAAAATGCCCGGAGTGTGGCGCATGGAATAGTTTGAAAGAGATAACAGTTGCACCGCTTCCATCCGGTCCTTCAATTCTTGCGTCAGAAGATGTGAAGCCTCGAAGGCTTAGTGAAATTGCTCATGAGAAAACTGCCCGGTTATCAAGCGGGTTTGTAGAAATGGATATGGTGCTTGGAGGAGGGATTGTCCATGGATCAGCTATCCTTCTTGCAGGTGATCCCGGCGTTGGTAAGTCGACTCTTCTGCTGCAATTGTGTCAAAATATTACCCAGGCCCCGATTAAATCGGGGCAGGAAAAAGATGTATTATACATCTCGGGAGAAGAATCTGCCGAGCAGATCAAAATGAGAGCGGATCGATTGCTCCCAAAGCGACAAAATGGGAAAAAAGCAACAGAAAAAAATGTATCCAATCTTCTCGTTCTTTCCAGTAATGACGTTGATAGAACGATCACACAAATCGATGCAATCCGTCCGGCGTTTATTGTTGTTGACTCTATCCAGACTATGCAGTCGGTCAATGTCGCGGGTCTTGCGGGGAGTGTCGGACAAGTACGTTACGCGGCATTGCATTTCATTCAGATTGCAAAACGGCTGCGAATTCCACTTGTTCTTGTCGGGCATGTAACGAAAGAAGGGACAGTGGCAGGCCCGATGGTTCTTTCCCACATGGTCGACACGGTACTTTTCCTTGAAGGAGAGAAACATCAGGCAACCCGTATGCTCCGTTCGTTAAAGAATCGTTTCGGACCGGTTGATGAGGTAGGTATATTTGTCATGGAAGGAGAAGGGATGAAGGAAGTCACCGATCCTGAGCATTTATTCTCCTCGGGTCGTCCCGAGGATGTCCCGGGCAGCGTTCTCGTCGCGACGATGGAAGGAACCAGGGCATTCCTCATTGAACTGCAAGCGTTGGTCGTGTATTCAAAGCTGCCGATGCCGAGACGCGTTGTCTCAGGCGTTGATGTCCGGCGCTTAGAGCTGCTCCTTGCGGTTCTTCAGAAGCATTGCCGGTTACCGGTTGAGACGATGGATGTTTTCATCAATGTCGCAGGCGGAATGAAGTTGTCTGATCCTGCTATTGATGTGGGGATCTGTCTTGCTGTATACTCAAGTCTCAAAAATATTCCTCTGCCCAAAACAGTAGCGTGTGCTGAAGTCGGATTACTCGGGGAGCTTCGAGTCGTCTCCGGTCTTGAGAAGCGGATTCGAGAAGCAGAGAAAGTTGGACTCAAGCATATTATCAGTGCAAAGCACTATAAAAAGCTTACTGATGTTTTACAAGCACTCGATACAAACGTCAAAAAGTAGGATTCTTGAAGGGTATTCATTATGGCAAAAGCAGATAGTCCCGTTGAAAAAAAGGAAGAAACAAAAGAGCAGCATCAGCCACTTTCATTCCCGCCTCGGTTAGTGACGATGTTTGCCGATGAGATTGCAAAAACAGTGGCAAGTCGGCTTCCGCACCTGCTTCCCAAGCCGCGACGTAAGAAAGTAAAACGGGCAAAAAAAATCGAAAACGGGATCTTTCTTGATACATCAGCCATTATTGACGGGCGGATCTTCGATGTTATCCACCTTGGTTTACTCAACGGGATCATTGTCATTACAGAAGGTGTTCTTTTAGAGCTCAAGCATATCGCTGACGCACAAGATACGGTTAAAAGAGAGCGCGGGAGGCGGGGGCTGGAGTATCTTGAAAAACTGAAAAAGGCACGGGGGATACGAGTCCACGTGCTCGATGAAGAGCTTGACGGAAACAAGAAGCCGGATGAGGTCGATGAGCGGATTATCAAGCTGACAAAGCTGCACAGGGGGAAGATAATAACCTGCGACTATAACTTGGAGAAAAAAGCAAATATTCAAAATGTTACCGCAGTCAATGTGAATGCGCTTGCAAATAGCCTGAAGGTGACAGCTGTGCCGGGACAAGCGTCCCACATCAAGATTTTGCACCAAGGGAAAGATGTCTCTCAGGGAGTCGGGTATTTGGATGACGGAACAATGATCGTTGTTGAAAATGGCAGTGAAGACGTTGGGAGAACAGTCGATGTTGTGGTCTCTCGCGTCATACAGACAGCAACAGGCCGCATTTTATTTGCAAAACGTATCTAGGTGTCATCTCACGCCTGGCATTTTCTTTTCACGTAATGCTGAGATTCTGGGGGGATATTTCCCGCTTGTCAAGCTCGCCTCGCGGCGAAGCGGGCAAGCAAGCTCGTCCCGCCGAGTGGGACTCCGCTCCTTTTTACAAAGATACTTTTAGACTCTGAGGAGGTAAGAGTGCCTGCCCAACACTCCTACCTCATCGTAATCTAAAAGTAGAATAAGCCAACTCATCAGAGATGACATCCGTACGACTTCAATTCATCAGTACCAGCTTTGAAAATTTCCCTAAAAATATCCAGTCCTATCAAGAAAAAAAATAATTTTTAGCTTCATCAATTTTCCTTGACAAGATATTATTATTTATGCGATAAGTTAATTCGGCACTTAGTTTTTATTCCTGCCTGAAGGACTAATTGCCTTTACCC
>JACQKR010000019.1 GCA_016204425.1 Candidatus Levyibacteriota bacterium | reverse complement strand
ATTATGGCTAAACTCATCCTTGAAGATGGTACGATTTTGGAAGGAGAAAGCTTTGGGGCGGCAAGCCCAAGAGCAGGAGAGGTTGTTTTTTCAACAGGTATGGTAGGCTACCCTGAAGGCATTACTGATCCATCATACCAAGGCCAAATTCTCGTTCTGACATACCCGCTAATTGGAAATTACGGCGTTCCAGACAAGGAATCGTGGGAGTCGGAAAACATCAAAGTCTCAGGCCTTATTGTCAGTACCTATAACGATACGCCCTCTCACTTTTCATCTCGACGGTCACTTGCTCAATGGCTACAGGATGAAAATATTCCGGGAATACAGATACGGGATACCCGCGCCCTCACGCAAAAACTTCGTGATGAAGGATCAAAGCTTGGAAAAATAGTCTTTGAAAAAGATATACCGTACTATGACCCAAACAATGAAAATCTCGTGGCGCAAGTAGCGGTGAAAAAACTGTCTTTGCAGAAAAGCTTTATCGAGACAAAAAAATGCAAAACAATTGTCTATATCGATTGCGGTGGAAAGAAAAATATGATCCAATGCTTGCAGCGGAGAGGTGCTCATGTCGTTCTCGCGCCATGGGACTTTGATCCGTTTGTCCCGGAGAATGTGGAGCGCATCAATGGTGTATTGAAAGAAAATGGTTTAAGTACGCATATTGACGGCATTGTTGTTTCAAATGGTCCCGGAGACCCAAAATATGCTGATATAACGATACGAACGACGAAAAAAGCACTTGATCTCAAGCTTCCGCTTCTTGGCATTTGTCTAGGACACCAACTCCTGGCTCTGGCAGGAGGAGGGGATACCAAGAAATTAAAATTCGGCCATAGAAGTCAGAATCAGCCATGCAGTATGGAAGGATCTCCGAGATGCTATATAACCACACAAAATCACGGGTTTGCCGTCAATGAATTGCCGAAAGGATTTAAGGCCTGGTTTACCAATGCGAATGATGGCTCAAACGAAGGAATAATTCACACGAAACATCCCTTTATGTCTGTTCAATTCCACCCCGAAGCAACACCCGGACCACAAGACACTGAGTGGATTTTTGATTATTTCCTTGAAAAAATCTTATGAAGCAATTTCGAAAAGTCATTGTCCTTGGCTCAGGGGCATTGAAGATAGGGGAGGCTGGGGAGTTTGATTATTCCGGATCGCAAGCAATCAAAGCGCTGAACGAGGAAAAAGTAAGTGTTGTATTGGTTAATCCTAATATTGCAACAATCCAGACTTCCAAATTCTTGGCCGACAAAATATATTTCCTTCCTGTCAATGAACACTTCGTAACAGAGATTATCAAAAAAGAACAACCTGATGGCATCCTTCTTTCGTTTGGCGGACAAACTGCGCTCAATTGTGGCCTGGAACTTCATAGAAAGGGTATACTAAAAAAATACGGGGTGCAGGTCCTCGGCACGCCGATCTCGGCGATTCAACTTTCAGAAGATAGGCAGAAATTCGCAAATCACCTGAAACAAATTGATGTTGCAGTTCAACCGAGCCACGCAGCAACAAATGTAAAAAAGGCACAAAAAATCGCAAAAGAAACGGGGTATCCGGTGATGATCCGTTCCGGATATGCGCTTGGCGGTCAGGGATCAGGAATTGCATACAACGAAAAAGAATTGATAAAGATCGCTGAACAAGCATTTGCCTTTGCTCCGCAAATCCTCGTTGAAAAATATCTCCATCACTATAAAGAGGTCGAATATGAAGTCGTTCGTGATAAATATGACAACTGCGTCACTGTCTGCAATATGGAAAACATGGATCCGCTTGGTATTCATACCGGTGAGTCAGTCGTTATTGCTCCGAGTCAGACGCTCACAAACTTCGAATATCATACACTCCGCAGTATTGCTATTAAGATTGTCAGAAGCCTGAAAATTGTGGGTGAATGTAATGTCCAATTTGCTTTGAATCCGAATCCAAAAAACATGAAAACAGATAACCGCGGAAACATGCTTGATTATTATGTTATTGAATTGAACGCACGACTGTCCCGAAGCTCAGCTTTGGCGAGCAAGGCAACCGGATACCCGCTTGCATATGTCGCTGCCAAACTCGCCTTGGGGAGAAACTTGACTACGCTGCAAAATAAAGTGACGAAAGTGACGCAATTTTGCTTTGAGCCCGCACTTGACTATGTGACTGTCAAGATTCCTCGGTGGGATATCAATAAATTTCGAAGAGCCGATGAAACAATAGGAAGCAGCATGAAGTCGGTAGGAGAAGTAATGGGCATTGGACGGACATTTGAGGAAGCATATCAGAAAGCGATACGGATGCTTGATCTTGAATTTGAAGGAACAATAAATGAAAAAACGTTAACGAAAAAAGAAGATACAAAAATGCTGCTTAAGAATCCGACACCATATCGAATATTCGCTTTGGGCAAAGCGTTTTATGAAGGTATGCCTGTGCAGGAAGTATCCCGTCTCACCGGAATTGACCCGTGGTTTCTTCATAGGATAAAACACATTGTGGAAGAAGAAAAGGAACTGTCGAAAACAAAAACTATTACGAAAGAGACTCTTTTGCGCCTAAAGCAAGTAGGCTGTTCAGACAAGCGAATTGGAATGCTGATTGGAAAAACTGGGCTTGAGATTCGAGATCTTCGAAAGAAATACCACATCACCCCGTCTGTTTTCCAGATAGATACTCTGGCCGGCGAATTCCCTGCAAAAACCAACTATCTCTATATGACATACCATGGCAATCATCATGACGTGTCTCCAACAAAGAAAAAAGGTGTTGTCGTACTTGGTTCAGGACCATACCGGATTGGCTCATCTGTTGAGTTTGATTGGACAACAGTCAATACATCTCTCTCTTTAAAAAAACATGGAAAGCAATCAATTATGATTAATTGCAATCCTGAAACCGTTTCAACAGATTATGATATTTCGGATCGGCTCTATTTTGAGGAATTAACATTTGAACGGATAGCAGATATTTATGACTTTGAAGATCCTTATGGCGCGATTATTTCAGTTGGCGGGCAAACACCAAACAACAGGGCCAAATCGCTGCAAACATACGGATGCAATATTTTGGGAACGCATCCTGACGATATTGATCGAGCGGAAGATCGGAATAAATTCTCTGCATTACTTGATAAACTTGCAATCAACCAGCCTGCATGGAACTCTTTCTCGAGTCTGCAAGATGCAGAAAAATTCTGCAATAGAGTAGGGTATCCTGTTCTTATCCGTCCTTCATACGTTCTCTCAGGAAGCAATATGAAAGTCTGTCACAACAAGCAGGAGCTTGAGATATTTGTCCAAAAAGCTTCAATAATCTCATCTGATTATCCCGTTGTCGTATCGAAATTTATTGAACACGCAAAAGAAATAGAGGTTGATTGTGTTGCGGCAAAGGGAATACTCAAAGCTATCGTTATATCTGAGCATATTGAGGATGCCGGGGTCCATTCGGGAGATGCAACAATCGTACTCCCCCCACAAAAAATATATACCGAAACTGAAGGCAAGCTGCACAAGATCGCAACGCTGCTCGCAGAAGCACTGCATATCACCGGACCGTTCAATATGCAATGTCTGGCAAAAAATAATCGTGTTATGGTAATTGAAACAAATCTCCGGTCTTCACGAACATTTCCCTTCATCTCGAAAGTTACCGGTGTTGACATGATGCAGCTGGCGACAGACGCGTTTTTCCATGCAGAATTGACAGATATCGATACCGGTATGCGAAACAAAAAATTTATTGCCGTAAAAGCCGCGCAATTCTCATTTGGAAGGCTAACGGGGGCTGATCCGATACTCGATGTCGAGATGGCATCAACAGGTGAAGTTGCTTGCTTTGGAGAAGATATTGAAGAAGCGTTTCTTAAAGCAGAACTGAGTGTCGGTGGCGTTATCCCGGAAAAAGCAGTTTTTGTCACAATCGGAGGGGATGAAAACAAGGTAACATTCCTGAAATCAGCAGAACAGCTCCATAAGCAGGGAATCAAAATATATGCAACTGAACATACGACTCAATACCTTTTGAAAAACAACATTCCCGCAACAAAACTGTACAAAATCCACGAACACAAATCGCCAAATATTCTTGAGTATTTTCAGAAGAAGAAGGTCGATCTTGCCATTAGTATTGCCGATCCTCAATCAACACTTGATGTACATGATGACTACATCATGCGGCGCGCTGCTGTTGATCACAATATCCCCTTATATACTGATCTGAAGAAATCCGCGCTCCTTGTATCGGCAATTTCCCATAAAAAACTCTCCGATCTTCTCATCAAATCATGGGATGAGTATCTTGGATAAGGAGTATACTACTGATATGCAATTTATGAGAATCCCTGGCCTTATTGATCCACATGTTCATCTTCGCGACCCGGAGGAAACCCAGAAAGAGGATTTTACGACCGGTACACGAGCAGCCCTCGCCGGTGGGTACACAACGCTTATTGACATGCCAAATAATAAAACGCCAGTTACAACACGTGAAAGGCTTGAGAAAAAAAGAACACTAGCAAAAGAAAAAATTGTTTGTGATGTCGGATTTCATTTCGGTTCACTCGGCGACAATATCGACGAATTTGCAAAATTACAACTATCGAATATTCTTCGAGCGAACGTAGAGAGTCGAGAAGTAAAAGATGAAAATAGTTCTCGACTGCGCTCGAACAATAACTATTTAGTGATGGGACTAAAACTATACCTCAACAAAACAACGGGAAACTATCTCTTGGGTAAAAGCCATCTTCCTAAGATTTTTGCATCATGGCCGAGCGAGATTCCAATTCTTGTTCATGCCATTGATGAAACATTTGATGACGTTTTGGAAGTAGTAAAACAAACACCACGCAAAATTCATCTCTGCCATGTGAGTACCAAATACGAGCTCAGTCGGGTCATCGAAGCAAAAGAACGCGGACTACCAATTTCCTGCGGCGTGACACCCCATCATTTATTTCTCAGCGAGGAAGATACAAAACATTTAGGACCATTTGGCGCCATGAAGCCGCCACTCCGGCCAAGAACAGATGTCGATTTTCTTTGGAAAAACATACAGGCAATAGATCTTATTGAATCAGACCATGCTCCTCATACTATTGAGGAAAAGCAAGGGGTGACGCGGGCGGAAGGGCTCCCGGCAACGCGCAGATCGTTGAAGCTTGCTTCACCTAGATCGAGCATTGACGGGAAAGAGCCCGCGACAGGACCCCGAGAAGTTTTCAATGTGCCTTTTGGCGTTCCCGGACTGGAAACAACGTTGCCACTATTGTTCACTGCAGTTTCAGAAAATAAATTGACAATAGGCGATGTTATACGGCTTTGTCATGAAGGACCTGCAAAAGTATTTAATATAAAAACAGCAAATGATACATATACCGAAGTAGATACGAAAGCAAACTACGAAATAAAAAACAAAAACCTCTTCACCAAATCCAAATGGTCACCATTTAACGGATGGAGAGTGCATGGAAAGATACAACGTGTATTTTTGCGTGGGAAAAAAGTTTTTGAGGATGGAAAAGTCCTCGCATCTCCTGGATCAGGCAAACTAGTGACATACTCCTCATAGCCTCATGTTATAGAATTTTCTTTTGCGCTATAATAAAGAATACTACTCATATATGACTACCGAAGGTAATTTTGAAGTTCTGGAGCCCCTCAAGTTCTTAGAAGATATTGAAAAGGAAGCAAGAACGGCAAAAAAGCGTATCTGGGCACAGGCAATGGAAGTTGAGGGAGGGGAGATAACCAACAGGCTTCTGAGGATAATTGCAGACGGGGCAAAAAAATGTCTCGATAGCCGTCTCCACGTCGATTATTATACCCTCATGGTGACAGACGGATTATTTAACTATCTGGCCTTCGCATTTGATGAAAAAGCGCACTTCAGACAACAGAGAAAAAAACAGCTTTTTGCGTCACTTTCGGAAGCCGGTGTAAACGTCACATTTACAAACAAACCGTCTCTTCTTAATAGGATCATTCCAACACGGGGCCGAAATCATATGAAAATAGTTGTTATCGATAACACGGCGTGGATCGGAGGAATCAATTTCCATGACAGGAATCTGACTGCGCACGATATTATGGTAAAGATTACAGAAGAACCTGTTGTCTCGGCAATTGCCGAAACGTATGAAAAAGTCGAGCGTGGAGAATTAGCAAAAAATTATTCCGTCGACTTTGGTAACGATTCGACATTGTTGATCGATGCGGGAAGAAGCAATAACTCGATCATACTTAAGCATGCATGTGAACTTGTGCAGCAAGCGAAGACGACAGTCTATGTCACGACGGCATTCATTCCCGACGGCGTATTTCTACATGCTTTGCATAAAGCGTCACAAAAAGGAGTCGATGTCGAAGTCGTCACGGCACTTCCCGAAGTGCTTCCTGGTGTGTATAAATGGGTAAATAGAATGAGTCAATTTACAATTGACGTCAAGATGGAGACTATTCCCATTCATTACCTCAATAAGCTCGTTCATGCGAAAATCCTGATAGTCGATGGGAACAAGGCCATCTTTGGATCGCATAATTTTTCAGCAAAAGGCGTGAGCATGCTGACCTCTGAAATAGCACTGATGAGTCAAAACAAAAAACTCATTCATAATTTGAACGCATTTTATCGACACGTCAGATATCAGCATTTAAAGCCGCATAGCATTCAATGAATCCCCATGGTAAAATAACTAGAAATGACAGATTCGAAGAAGCCGCAAAAGAGAGAAAACGAGATCATCGTTGTCAAAAATTTAGTCAAAAAATACGGAGACTTTACCGCAGTCGATACCATTTCATTTTCCGTTAAGGAAGGTGAAATTTTTGGCATTTTAGGCCCAAACGGAGCAGGGAAGACGACGACGCTTGAAATCATTGAAACACTGCAAAGGCAGACTGACGGGAGCGTTACTGTCGATGGCATCAATACGTTAGAACATCCATGGGAAGTGAAAAGCCGCATCGGCGTACAACTGCAGTCATCCAACTTCTATCCGGAGCTCAATCTCATCGAACTCCTGAATATGTTCGCGGCAATGTATGATGTGCAAGTAAAGCCACTCGAAATGTTAAAAAAGGTACAACTAGAAGACAAAGCCAAAAGCTTTGTAAACAAATTGTCAGGTGGACAGAAACAACGTTTTTCTATCGCTGCGACACTTGTCAACCGCCCGAAAATTATTTTCCTTGATGAACCGACAACGGGACTTGATCCGCAGGCGAGAATTAATCTGTGGGAAATGGTAGAAGAGATAAAAAAAATGGGCGTTACCTTAGTGTTAACAACTCATTATATGGAAGAAGCAGAAAAACTCTGCGATAGACTGGCAATCATGGATAAAGGAAAAATCGTAAAGATAGGGACACCAAAACATATGGTACAAGAGTTGATTGCATCAGGATTTAAAAAAGAGATAAAACCCGAACCTGCAAATCTGGAGGACGTCTTTATTAACTTAACAGGGAGGCACTTACGAGATGAATAAACCAAGACAGCTCCGGGCGTTTGTCGCACTCGCATGGTATGCATTTCGAGCCCAAACGAGAAACCCGGCCACTTTTTTCTTCGGCTTTATTTTCCCGGTCGTATTCATTAGCATTTTTGGCCTGATTAGCGGTGGAAATCAAAAAATCAGTATAGGAATTCCAAGTAATTCTCTGATGAGTAACCCTGTCACAGCTGGTTTAGAAAGCCAATCTTCATATGTCACTCTTGATAAAGATACAACGAATAACCTTGAAAAAAAGCTTAAACAGGGTAAGATTGCTGGAATACTCGAGGTCACAAATGATCCAACAACGGATAGCAAGGCATATTATAATGTTGATCTAACGACTTCGTCAGCAAATGCAATTCAAACCGCCCAAGCACAAGGACTTCTGCGCGGTGTAGTTGATCAGACAAATCTAAAATTAAGCGGCATCACTAATCCTCCTCTTGTTCTGAGACAACATGAAACCGCAGGAAGAGAAACTCGATACATCGACTTTGCGCTTCCTGGACAAATTGGTTTCTCTTTGCTCTCAACAGCGATTTTTGGAACAGTATTTGGGCTTATTTATTTGAAAAAGGCACTCATCTTAAAACGAATGTTTGCAACACCAACAAAAGCGCTGACAATTCTTCTTGCCCAAGGAACAAGCAGGCTCATTGTTGCCTTGGCGCAAACAATACTTATCTTGCTTCTTGGGGTCATCCTCTTTAAATTCTACTTGCCCCATGGATGGATCACATTTCTTGAACTTATTGTTCTCTCAACCTTTGGACTCATTGCATTTTTGGGGTTTGGTTATCTTATCGCTGGGCTCTCAAATGATGAAAATTCGGCTAGCCCGCTAACAAATCTTGTGACACTCCCGCAGTTTTTACTGAGTGGCACATTCTTCTCAACTGAAAACCTGCCGGCGTGGCTTCAGCCAATTGCGAATAACTTACCGTTGTCTTATTTCAATATTGCAGTCAGAAAAATAACGACAGAGGGAGGAACACTCGTTGAAACCTGGCCGTACGTTGTCGGCCTTGCTGTCTGGGGAGCAATCATGTACATACTTGCTGCGCGGACATTCAAGTGGCAATAGAAAGAAAGTTTAAAATTCAAAATTAAAACTGCAAAAAATAAGGTACTTTATTTTATAAATCGTCGCAACGCGATTCCTTAATTTTGAACTTTGCACTGTAAACTTTGAACTCTACTGACAATCTGTTATAGTCTAGAT
>JACQKR010000023.1 GCA_016204425.1 Candidatus Levyibacteriota bacterium | reverse complement strand
AATTTTAGGATGCACAGAGTTGCCTTTGGTATTTCCAAATAAATACTCATTGCCGGTCTATAATTCGATAACCATTTTAGCTTTGGCATTATTAAGAAAATGCCAAAGCTAAAATGGTTATCGAATTATAGACCGGCAATGAGTATTTATTTGGAAATACCAAAGGCAACTCTGTGCATCCTAAAATTATGCCTTCTGCACCCTTCTTTTTTAGCTCATTTGCTATTGTCACCAACGCATCAGCGTCGCTTCTCAGGATATCACCTTTAATAACATTCCTAATTACTCGCTCTAAAACTGGGGGCATTTTCTCTTCTGGTTCTACTGTTGCAATGCCTTTTTCTATCAATGCATGTTGGTAGAGTCCGGATCGAATCGTTGAGGGTGTTCCTAAAATACCAACTGTTTGCATACCATCCTTCTCTACTACAGAAATAGCTTCATCGATCATTGAGATAAACGGCACTGTTGAAACGTTCTTTAGCTGTGGCAGCAACAGATGTGCTGTATTGCAGGCAATAGCAAGACAAGAAATATTTGTATTATTTAAAAATCTCACTCTCTCCTCGAGCATCTGAAGTGCTTCTGCTTTTCTTGCATCACTCGAAATAAAATCCGGTACAGGAATTGAGTGCAGTATGATTTCAGGGAAATCATCGTTATTCTTTGCACCAAAATCGCTGATTGCTTTTTCTATTAACAATCGATAAAGGTATACTGACGCTTCAGGCCCCATGCCGCCTAAGATCCCGATCGCTTGTCCTTTCATGCTGCCATCCTTTCTCCATGCTGGGCTACAAAATCAGCAAAATCGATCGTTCCTCTTGTTCGTGTAACTTCATGCAAATACCCCAGATCATATTGTGCTGTTTTTGCAACCTTACCTCCATCGTATCGAACTCCTTGCAGGGTAGCATCAAGGGAATAATCCCCACCACGCGCCATATAGTATGGCGGCACACGATGCTTGGTAAAATATTGTAAGGTTGGGAGTGATCGGTACTCTTCTCTCAAATGAGGCTTTATTTCCTGGCGAACATCATAGAATATCCCTTCCTGATATCCACCAAAACTAATAATTGCCTGAGGAGTAACGACGTCTGGCTGATCTTCAACTAACGGAACAAGCATTCCCGGGATACTTGTATCATGTACTAGAAGATGTGCTGCACCATAAAAAGGATTCAGTCTGCTTGAACCATTATTGCCCTTTCCTAACAACGCATCACGCGTTTCTGGTGATAATTCTGTTTTAAGTGTTCGATAAACATCTATTAGTTCATCACGAATAACAGATCCTTTTTCAATTAGTGTATCTTCTAAAAAGACGGCAGATTCAGAAACTTGCGGGAAGTACTCGCGAATGTACTCGTGGGCAAAATTAGCAAATTGTACTGCTTGATCTGTAGCTCTTTCATGGTCAAGGTGATTAAGTGTTACTGAAATATTATTGGCGAAAATAATTTGCAATTGCGGCGGTACGATACCTTTTTCTTTTAACTGCTCTAGATATATAAGAGGAGGCAATAAATAGCTTATCCCACGAAGAGGCATTTCCTCTGTCCCACCAAAAACCGTTCGTACAACAGTGCCTGATGTCACTCCACCCTCAGCAGCAAGCTGAACGCCGATCTGCGGAAGATTGTGATGGTCTTTTCCACCTACTGCATCAACATAGCTTTCTTCAAGCAGTGTTCTGTCCCCGACGAAAAGCATTCCTTCATATACTTTCGGCAATCTTACGTTAAAACTTCCCCGTTCTATGGTGTCCATGTCAGGCAACTCAGCATTTCGCAGGTGCGGCATAAACTGAGGCGATTTCGCTATATAGCCACTGAACTGCCCTCCAGCCAATTTAAGCTGAGAATTATCAAACGAATTCTTACAACGATTTACAAGCTTCTTGCCAAGCTGAATCTCCGATTGTGCTGTTTTAATTTCTGCTAGATATTCTGTTCCTCCCATAATTCCTCCAATAAAAAACCTCCTTTTCAGGAGGTCAATTGCTTTTGGCTGTCGTTATAAGAAATCCGCGACAGTGGACGACCTCCCTACTCAGAGGTCTTGCCAATCTATTTTCTTTTTTTCTGCATTTT
>JACQKR010000022.1 GCA_016204425.1 Candidatus Levyibacteriota bacterium | reverse complement strand
TTTTAATTTTTCACTTTGAACTTTTAACTTCTCTATACCTCTATGACAACCGGAAGAACGAGTGGCCGGCGGCGCAATTGTTGAAATATTGCCCTGTTTGCGATTTCCTCAACATGTTTTCTAATATGAACGTAATTGATCACTCTATTCGACTGAGGAATAAGTGATTTTTTCATTTGCTTTATAAGCAGCTTGGAAATTATTTCCGTATCTTTTGAGGAAAATCCACGAGTAATTATGTCCAAAGGCCCTGCAAGTTGCCCGTTATCTGCCTGGACCTCGATGATGAGAATAATGATTCCCTCTTTTGCCAATTTCTCGCGGTCTCGAAGAATAAATCCTTCGATTTCCTCTCCTGATATTTGATCAACATAGACGCTTCTGACTTCGAATTTTTGCCCCTTTCGTACATTGTTCCTTGAAAAAATAAGCTCCTGACCGTTTTCAAGAAACCATACGGCATTTTGCTGATACCCGAGACGCAGCGCAAGCTGTTTATATGCTGTCATTTGCCGGAATGTACCGCTAATCGGGATCATGAATCGTGGCTTGACAAGCGACATCATCAGCATCAGATCGCCTGAGGAACCGTGACCTGAGACATGATAGTCATGAGAAATATCGGAATAAATGACTCTTGTTCCTCTTTTGGCAAGCGCATCAATCAATGCATTCACTGAAATTTCATTCCCGGGAATTGTATCAGATGAAAAAATTACCGTATCCTGAGCAGTTAGGGAAATCTCCTTATGCTCCCCGTTTGCAACCCGAAGCATCGCTGAATTTTCCTGCCCCTGGCTCCCTGCGACAAACAACAACAATTCACTATCGCTAAATTTCCGCACTGCCTCAACTGGAACTTCTGTCCCTTCTTTCATGCGAAGATATCCCATTCTCTGAGCAATCGTTTTTGCCTTAACGAGAGACCGGCCGACGAAACACACTTTTCGATTGAGTTTTTCAGCAGCCGCTATCGCTTGATTCAATCTTGCGATGTTTGAGGAATAGGTCGTTATGATACATTTTCCCGGAGTCTCACGAAGCGCACGCTCGAAATTCTGTGCCATTGAGATCTCAGAAGGGGTAAAACCTGCGCGCTCTGCTCCCAAGCAATCAGACATGAGACCGAGAATGCCGCTTTCCCCTGCTTTGACAATTCTTGCGTAATCACTCGGTTTCCCGTCAGCTGGTGTTAAATCAATCTTAAAATCACTCCCATGATAAAAATTCCCTAGAGGAGTTCTGATAAAAATATTTGACGTGTCAGGAACAGAATGCGTTACCCGAATAAAAGAGACAGTGAAATTCCCGATTCGCACATCTTCGCCATCAAATGTTACTGTTCTTACCGCTGCCTGCTGGCCAAATTCCTGCAGCTTTTCATTCGCAAACGCAGCAGTGAGCGGTGTTGCAAAAATAGGAAAATTTGGTAATTGCGGAAGTAAAAACGGCAATGCCCCGATGTGATCTTCATGCCCATGTGTGAGCACCATCCCAATAATCTTTTTTTTCGTCTTCAGGAGATAGGTGATATCGGGAAGGAGGAGATCGACACCAAGCATAGTCTCATCAGCAAAACCTATTCCGCAATCAACGATGAGTATCTCGTCTCTATAGATATACAGATACATATTGCGAGTAACATTCTCCATACCGCCAAGCGGAATAAATGAAATTGTTTCCTCGGGAGGAAGTATGCGTTTTGTCTGTCTTGGAGGGATGTTTTGCTCTTGCATAATTGCTACAGTATACCTTTCACAAAGGAGTAAGACAAGTAACTACCATTTCTGCATGTAATCTTTGATATTTTCATTTGTAATTGCAACTGACTGAGCCTTCCTCTCAACTACCATTCTTGCTACCCGACGGCAGATACCATTAATTGTACGTTCAAGACTTCGAATGCCCGAATCAAATCCTAAGGGTCGTATGATCCCCGGCCACACGGCGTCATCAATCAGTACTTGTGCTTCCGATAATCCGGTCTGCTCACGAATACGGGCAAACAGGTATTGTTTTGCAATAACGATTTTTTCCTGGTCGGTATATGAGGGCATTTGAATAATTTCAAGACGGTCCAAAACAGCTGTTGAAATATTTGTCGTATTATTTGCCGTTGCGATAAAAAGAACATTAGAGAGATCAAACGGATAATCAATATAGTGATCTGTGAATGCCTGGTTCTGCTCCGGATCCAACAACTCAACGAGCACCCCCATGATATCAGATCGGGAACTATCGGTAACCCGGTCAAGCTCATCAAGGAGAATGACGGGGTTTTTTGTCTTCGCATGGACAAGCTTCTTCACAATTAAACCCGGCTCAGCATCCGGAAAAGCTTTTGACTGTCCGCGAAGCGCACGGGAATCTCCCATGCCTCCAAAAGGAATTCGCTCAAATTGTTTTCCGAGCGACTCGGCAATTGAGGAAGCAAGAGTCGTTTTTCCCGTACCCGCAAGTCCGACAAGGCAGAGAATTGGCGCATGGACGAGATTGTTCCGTTGCTGCTTTTGTATATTTAAAATTAACGTCGCAAGATATTCTAATATCCTATTTTTGATACTGTCTAAACCATAGTGATTTTTATCAAGAATTTCTTTTGCCTTGGCAAGATCCAACAAGTCGGTACTGACCGTATTCCAGGGCAATCCAACCACCCACTTTATGTATTGTGCCGTGCTTTCATATTCAATGATGTAGTTCGCGCTCATGAACCCTGAGCTGGCACGAAGCAAGGCAAGTCGTGAAACCCGTTCAATCAGATTTACCCGAAGGTCCTCAGGGAGTGGTGCTTTCTCGACGATCTCGCCAAGACGGCGAATTTGGTCATTCGACTGCGAAGACGTACTATTGGCTACTGGCGGTGTTGCTCGTGGTGACCCCGATTCATTCGGGGGCGATTGCTGGGCAGGATCCATATATTCAGTATATCAGAGAAGCATTATATAACAAACTTAATAACTATTTTGGAGGTATTCGTGTTTTTAATGAAGTGTAAAGTTTAAAATGCAACGTATAAAATTGCTAAGGAATTGTTTTCTAACAAAGTACCTTAATTTTGAATTTTTAACTTTTAACTTTTAATTATCTTTTCTTGAACGGTGGCCTACTACCGACACGCTCCCGTCTGAATTGTCTTGTAAGCGGATGATCGCTACTTACTCCCGAATCATCTCTTCCGCCTCGCCTGTCAGGGCCTGCTGTGTTTCGATTTCCGGCTGGACTATATCGTGGCCTATCCCTTCCTTCAGCCCATCCCGGCCGTGCCGTACCTGTACCCATAGGTCTTCCGGATGGTGCGGCAGGTTGCTGAGGACTCCTCGGCTGGGTATCATTGGCATCCCCGAACTTCATAGACAGATTTACCCGTCCCTGGTCATCGATCTCTGCAACACGAACTTTTACTTTCTGCCCTATCGTGACGACTTCGTCCGGACTTTTGACAAATCCCTGTGCCATTTGCGATACGTGGACCATACCTTCTTTTCCGGGTAAGAACTCGACGAACGCGCCAAACGGCAAGATGCGTTTTACGACACCTTCTTCAAATACCTCACCAGGCACAATTTCCCGTGTTATACTTCGCACCCATTCAGCAGCTTTTTTGACCGCTTCGTCATCGGTTCCTGAGACAGTAACGCTCCCGTCATCTTCGACATCGATGGTTGCTCCGGTCGTGGCAATAATATTTTTAATTACGCGTCCTCCGGGTCCGATTACTTCCCCTATTTTTTCAACAGGGATTTTAATCATTTCTATTTTCGGTGCATATTCGGAAAGTTCGGGACGTTCTTTTGGAATAACTGTTAACATTTTTTCTAAAATGAACATTCGTGCTTTTTGTGCCCGTTCTAAAATCTCTCCAACTTGTGCAATTGTCAGGCCTGGAATTTTAACGTCAAGCTGGATTGCCGTTACGCCCTTTTCTGTTCCGGCAACTTTGAAATCCATATCCCCTGAAAAATCTTCAAGGCCAATGATATCGGTCAAGAGCACGTAATCTTTCCCCTCAGACATCATGCCGATAGATATCCCGGCGACCGGATACTCAATGGGAACACCGGCATCCATAAGAGCAAGTGTTGACCCGCATGTTGCAGCCATTGATGTCGAACCGTTTGAAGAGAGAATTTCAGAAACGACCCGAATGGTATATGGAAATTTATCTTTTGACGGAATAATAGGGAGTAGCGCTCGCTCAGCCAGTGCACCATGACCTATTTCACGTCTTGATGGACCGAAGAGACGCCCCGTCTCACCAACCGAATATGGTGGCATTGAGTAGTGATGCATGTACCGTTTTGTCTCTTCCCCTTCGGCAGATTCAATCAACTGCTCAAGTCTCGGTGAACCGAGCGTTGCAACAGTAAGCGCTTGTGTCAGGCCTCGTTGAAATATTGCAGACCCGTGGGTTCGAGGGAGGACTCCGACCTGGACAGACAATGGCCTGATTTCATCAACCGCTCTCCCATCGACACGTTTTTTTGATTTCACAACGTCATGTCGAATATTCTTATACATAATCGACTCAACAGCTTTAGCAATGATTTTTTTATCCAATTCTTGCGTTGGGTCTTTCATCTTTTCCTGGTCAAAAATCATCGTGATCAGCTCGCTCATCTCAGAACCACCGGATTCTTTATTTGCCAGAGAAGCTGCAAGCTTCACTATCTCCTGTTTATATGACTTTTCAACGATTGCCACCATTTCTGCATAAGCAGCACTTGGCGTGACCTCTGTTTTTTTCGCCCCTATTTTCTTGGCAAGATCATCAATGAAGTTGATTACTTTTTTGGTCTCATCATGCGCATGCTTCATCGCTTCATGGACAATTTCCTCAGGCACTTGCTTTGCGCCTGCTTCAATCATGAGCGTCAGATCTTTTGCCTGAGAGACGACGAGATCGAGATCTGAAAGCCCTGATTCACTCGTTGTCGGATTAAGCAAGAACTCTCCTTTTCCATTCTCCGGGTCCTTCATATATCCGATACGGATTGCACCGACCGGGCCCTTCCATGAAATAGGAGAGATAGCAAGTGCTGCAGATACCGCAATGATTGATAAAATATCCGGATCATTTTCACTATCAACTGAAAGCACCGTCACGATGACTTGCACTTCATTCTTGTATTCCTTGGGGAAAAGGGGACGAATTGACCGGTCAATGAGTCGGCCAATAAGTACTGCATCATCCGATGGCCGTCCTTCGCGCTTTACCCATCTGCTGCCTTTAATTTTTCCACCTGCATACAGTCGTTCAACGTATTCAATATTTAACGGAAAATAGCCAAGATCCTCACGTGTCCCTCCTTGGACAACCGTTGCAAGCACCATCGTATCGCCTAAGCGGGCAAGAATCGAGGAGGTTGCCTGCTTGGCAAGTTGTCCTGTTTCAAGGGTGAGTGTTTTTCCGGCAAATTCAAAAGATACAGAGGTTTTTTCCATTATGTTTGGTTTTGAATAAGTATGAGGATTATTCTGTCCTTTCTCAGTAGTTTATCGTACATAGTTAGTTCCGTTGCGTTGAGGAAAATCATGCTTAGTCTTTCAATCCGATCTTCTTCACAATAGTTGATGCCCGGCCGTTATTCACTTTTTTTAAAAAATTAATGAGCCGTCGTCTCTTCGCAATCATCGACAACAATCCCCGGCGACTGTGCGTATCGTGAGCATGGTCTTTCAGATGTGTCGCAAGGCGCTCAATTCTTCTTGTGAGTAATGCGATTTGCACTTCTGGGCTCCCTGTATCACCGTCTGCAGTCTGAAACTCTTTGATAATTTGTTGCTTCAGCGATGTTGTAAGTGGCATAACTATTTCTATGCGATATATTGTAGCATAAAACGCATCTTCATCACAAGTAGTCGAAGTTTTAGGAAAAATCTTTTGAAGAATCGGCTTGATTACTCAAGCGCTGAAGATCCTTTATAGACTTTTGGCGTAAGCCAGTCAGATGGTGGTTTACGATCCCGTGGGAACTGCTGCTTCGGTGACGGTGTCGGCGAGGATGGTTGATTGGCACCGGGCGTTGAAGCTCCTAAACTGGATGTTGCCTCACCCATTAATTGCCCTGATTGCTGTGGACGCTCTTCATTTCGTGAAAGAGGTGCTCGTGCCCGAACAGCACCTTTCTTCATTAAGAATGCCGCCATTTCAAACGCGACATATCCCGCTTTTGGATTTTGGAAATTATCTGTCGCAAAGGAAATACCACTGAGTAAGTTTTGGGCAATATCGATATCTGGATCGATACCGAAGTACTGCAGTACCTGTGCTACCTGCTCACTGACCGAGGACGCTTTCGGTGTCACCATTACGATATCACCAAAGCCCTGATTTTCTGCTTTATTGTCAATATTGATGACTGTTGTCTCTTTGAGTGCTTCAGGATTAAACAGGGTACCAAGATCGGACAGTCGAGGTGTGCCAACGACGATAAGTACTGTTGGAGTCCCACCCCCCCGTCTAAAACGAACGTCTGACTGGTCAAAGGTGATACCCGCTTGCCCTGCTTTGACAACGATGTTTAAAAACCCACTTTCAATAGTATACGAAACTTTTTCAATTTCTCCCTCTTTATACGGAAATGAGACAACCAGATCTCCCCCCGCACTATCAAGGCTATTTTTGACGCGATCAATACCAACGAGCGATGAAAGGCCAACAATTGGAGGGGTAGGGGAAGCGACAGCTACTTTCTTTTGCATTTGATCAAAAGCAAGCACAAGAGAAAGCGCAGCAGCCATATCGTCAATCGTTGGGTTTTTTCCAACTGCGACTGCTATTTTGTCGTTTTTCTCAACGGCGTCTCGGATCTTTTGTAAGGCTAAATTGTCCATAAAAGTATCCTATATTATTAGTTATGGCATATTAGCATATCTCCGACCCGAAAGTCAAGAGATGGGTTAATGACGATGCCTGCCTCCTGCCCTTTTTCCACCTTTGAGGTCGTATTTTTTCCTACTCTCAACGAGGCTATCGTAGCCTCACCGACAGATTCATCCCCACGCATCACGCGGACCTTATCTCCCCTGGCAACTCTGCCCTCTAAAACTTTAATACCGAGGGCAAGTGTCTTCTCAAAAGGGAAGCTAGCCATGATTTGTGCCTGGCCATACACCTGCTCGAGGGCATCTAAGCGCTTTCCTTCAATGACATCTGAGATCTCAGAAAGCATCTCATAGATAATGTTATACGTACGCACAAGCACCTTCTCAGTTATGGCGAGGCGCTGTATATCAGGCTTAACCGGCACATTGAAACCAAGCACGATTGCTCCTGTTGACTTCGCCAGAAGAATATCAGCCTCAGCAATATCACCTGCTTTTTGAGAAACAATCTGTACCTCCTTCGGTAAAGCGTGCAAAATAGCCTCAAGAGAGCCTTGTGAATCCGTGCAGAGTACCACGGCAAGACCGTGCCCCTCTTCCTCTCGCTTGTATACAAGCTCACGCGTGAGCTGCGCCTGAGGTAATGCTTCGACCACACCCTTCGCAACAGCATCCTTTGAGCTAACAATGCTCCCGACACCTGGCACTTTCGTAAACCCCATGACCTCAACGGCATGCCCAACGGATGCCTCCTTAAGCGTCTTCCCCCGATCGTCCATGAGGGAGCGGACCCGGAATATCACCCCATCACAGGCAACCTCATCGCGAGCTTTGATCCTCCCGTTTTTTATAACCACGGTTGCACGGGGACCAATCCTCGGATCCATCTTCGACTCGATAATGACCCCTTCAAGTGGTGCTGTCTGGGAACGCGTGAGGACCGGCACAATATGGACATCGTAAACGAGCAATATAAGCTCAAGAAGTTCTTTTATGTGCAAGTTTGTTTTTGCTGAAACTTCAATAAACGGAACGTCTCCGCCTAACCCCTCAAGCATAATGCCCTCCTTGAGAAGCTGCTGCTTCACCTTCTCGGTTTGCTTTGTTGGGAGATCTGCTTTTGTGAGAACAACGATGTAAGGAATCGCAGCCTGCTTGAGAAGTTCGATACTCTCCTTTGTTTGAGGCATGACTCCGTCGACCGCGGAAACAATAAGAAGGCCGATATCCGCAACCTGTGCCCCTCTTCCGCGCATTTTGGAGAATGCTTCGTGTCCGGGTGTGTCAATAAACGTAAGCCACCGCTTTTTCCCATCATGCGCTATCTCGACAGCAGAAGCGCCTATTTTTTGGGTAATTCCGCCAAATTCGCGTTCAGCGATTGAGGTTTTTCGAATAGCATCAAGAAGAGACGTCTTCCCGTGGTCAACGTGTCCTAAAACAGACACTACTGGAGGAAATACTGGAGATGATGTGTTTTTACTGTTCTTTGCTTTTTCCATGCAGTTAGTTGATAAATATTAAATTTTAAATTCTCAATTTTCATTGAATTTTCAATTGCTTAATTTTCAAATATTAAATATTTTAGATTTCATTGAAAATTGGAAATTGTAAATTATGTTACTTTCCTTCCTCGCTTGCCGGTACGACCTCTGGTGTCGTAGGTGTTGCTTCCGCTTCTTGAGGTTTTTCAGCCTCTTGAGCTGCCTCTTCCTTGACTGCTTCTTTGGACGGTTCCTTTTTTGTTTTCGTAACTTTCTCTTCCTTTACCGTCTCTTTTACTTTCTTTTCTTTTTTGGGTTTGTCTTTTTTGACTGTCATATCATCTGTTGCCGGAGTCGGTGTCGTTGGTGGAGCTTCTACCTCTTCATGAACAGCTTCTTCTTTTGTTGTTTCATCGCCTTCAATCTCGATTCTGTACCCGGTCAGTTTCGAAGCAAGACGGACATTTTGGCCTCCCTGACCGATTGCCAGAGAAAGATCATCTTTTGGCACGAAAACATGTGCCACTGTTTCTTTTTCATCGACCTCAACACGGACATTTTTTGCAGGCGAGAGCGCATTTGCGATATAGGCTTGCGTATTTTCTTGCCATTGAATAATATCAATTTTTTCAAGGCCGCCGAATTCCTGAATAATCGCTTGAATCCGAACACCCTTTTGTCCCACACACGAACCGACAGGATCAATACCCGGCTGTTCTGAATTCACTGCGACTTTTGATCTGTTTCCCGGTTCCCGAACAATTGCTTTTATTTGTACGGATCCCTGTGAAACTTCCGGAACTTCACGCTTAAACAAGCCTTCGAGCAATCCGTTGCTTGCACGGGAAACGATGACTTCCTCACCCCTGAGACCTTCTTTAATTTCTAGCAAATGTACTGCAAGACGTTGATTCAGATGATATTTCTCATTCGGAATTTGTTCTTGCGGGGGCATGATTGCCTCTGTCCGGCCGATATCAACAATGATGTTCGGACCGGCAAAACGAAGTACCATACCGTTCACGACAGTGCCAATGCGAAGCTTGTAGTCGGAAAGAATTGCTTCTTTCTCTTTCTCCCGTATTTTTTGCAGAATAACCTGCTTTGCTGTTTGTGCGGCGATACGGCCAAAGCCAGGAGGAGTGACATCTTCTCCCTTGTGAAGAATTTTTGCTTCCCCCGTATTCGGATTCAGTTCTGCTTCATACTCTTCAACTTCAACACCCGGATGGTCTTTTCGATAGGCTGCAAGGATTGCGTTTTTTACCGTCTCCAGAACCACGCTGACATCAACACCACGTTCTGTGGCAACTTGATTTAACGCTAATGCAAACTCGCTTCGCTGTATTGCTGGCATAGTGCATGTAAGTATACCAGATCACCCTATATCCTTCAACAGATCGACATTTAACAATTAACTTATAACAATTGACAATATTGCTAAACTTGCTTAAATAATAAGTTGTATCAGGTGAAAATTTAAATTATGCAAATATTTCGTCATTCTGGTAAGTCTTGCGAAGCAAAGACGCATCCGGAATCTCTTTGGTATGCGTAATGGTGGATTCGTCTATATCATGGCAAATATTCGACAAACGCTCTATACGGGAGTTACTAGTGACTTAGTAAAACGTGTATTTCAACATAAAAATAACCTCGTTGAAGGTTAATTGTTAATTGTTAACTGTAAATTGTTACCAGTATCTGTAGATACTAATACGTTGCTTCCCCGCTTTATCTGATCCTGTAGTTTTTTCTGAGCAATCAGATCTTCGATATTATCCTGAATATATCTGCGAAGCGGACGTGCGCCGAATTGCTGATCGTAGCCTTCCTTAACGACTTTTGCTACGAGCAAGTCATCAAATACAAGAGTAATATCCTGCTCTGAGAGCTTCTTGACGACCGACTGCATCAGAAGCTTTGCTATTTCTCCGATTTCTTTTTCTCCAAGCGGCTTAAACGTGACAATATCATCAAATCTGTTCAGAAGCTCAGGGTGGAAGAGGTGCTGCGTCTGCAACATATCCAGCAAATGCTGCTCGAATTGCTTGTCAATAATGACACCCTTTCCGACTTCCTGCCTGATAAACTCGGACCCTGCATTTGAGGTGGCAATGATGAGCGCGTTAACGAAAGAGACTGTCCGTCCTTTATTATCGGTAAGCCTCCCGTCCTCAAAAACCTGCAGAAAAAGATCCAAAATCTTCGGGTGTGCTTTCTCGAATTCATCAAGCAAAATCAGAGAAAAAGGATGGTCATGAATTTTATCGGTCAATTCCCCCCGCTCGTCCCCCTGCCCGGGCGGTGCACCCAACAATCGTTTAATGCCGTCCTGGTCTGCATATTCGCTCATATCCAGCCTCACCATTTTATCTTCTCCTCCGAAGTAGAGACGCGCAAGGCCTTTGGCGGTTTCTGTCTTCCCAACGCCCGTTGGGCCAAGAAACAGGAATGAAATAGGTTTGTTCGTTGCCGCAAGGCCGGTCCGGATCCGTCGCATTGCTTCCCCGATGACATGTACCGCATCGACCTGGTTCACAATCCGCTCATGGAGGCGGTCCTCCAAATGAAGCAGGAGGTCTTTTTCCTTATCTTTCGGAGCGCCGATTGCGATATTTGTTTTCTCCTCGACTCTTTTCACGACGTCTGATGCCTGCACAAGCTTCACTTTCTCATGCGATGTTGCGAGAGCGACTGCATTCGCGACATCATCAAGTAACTCAACAGCACTTCCCGGCAGTACGGTATCTTGCAAATACCGGTCGGCGAAATCAACAGCTGTCACAACCGCTTTATAGGTCAGTAAAACGCCATTTTTTGTCTCGATATCTTTTGCCTTCTCAAGAAGCATTTGCGTTGCAATATCCCTTGCCGGCTCCTCTAATTTGACGACTTCAAAAACTTCCTGCAGTGGATTTTGCTCCATATATGACTTGTAGCTGCCAGTCGTCATGGTCGCGATTATTGGCAAATTTCCGCTTTGCAGATACGGCAGCAACGCTCCTGAAATGTTCAAGTTGAAGGATGTCCCGCCTAAGACATTTTCAAACTGCGGGATGTACAAAATAATATTCCCGGCATGGGAAACTTCCTCAATAACAGCCTGCAACCGCGTCTCAAGACTTCCCCGGTCAGTCGCTCCGGCGATAAGTGGCCCAAGCATGAGCTCAAGAATGTGTTTTCGGTTCAGTTTCTTATCTATTTTTCCGGCAAAGCTATCGTAAATGAGCTGAAAAATAAGATTTTCTTTCCCGACCCCGATATCACCAACCAGCAACACGTTGTTACTCTCTTTCTTGAGCAACGCCTCAGTCATTTTCTTGTATTCCTCATGTCTTCCAAAAAGAATTGGCCGCTTTGAGCCTTTCATCGTCCAATCTGTCGTAAATGCCTGCGTCTCCGGTGTCCAGCCAGTTGTGAGAGACTCACCGATCCCTTCGCCAAACATATGGACACGGAATTGCTTCGGCGCTTCCTCATCCGTATATTCCAGTCTCCCCCAATACAAAATATGCATGATCTCCTCCGGCTTTATTTCCTTTTTGAAAAGCAGCTTTGTTTGCTCCTCAACAAGCAAGAGATATGCGATAACAATATCCATTGATGTGACATATGTTCCGTGGAGCTTTTTTGCGATCTCAAACACATAACGGCTCAGCTCATGCCGGTCAATATCCAGTACCTCAACTTCTGAAGGCAGTATATTTGCTTTGCCGAGAACAAACCGCACATTGTTTTGTCGAAACAGCGCCCGTAAGAGAGAAGCTGTTGTCTTCTGCAATGTCCATGCCGTCAAAAGGCTTCCTGAGAATGAATCCTCAGGTGAAGTGGTATTGGCTGCAATTGTTTTCCTCGGCTTCACTTTTCCTACTTTAAAATGCATAAAGAGCTCCGCCATAATGAGCATCTGCAGAAAAAAAAGCGCAACCTTCGGAAACACTCCTCCTGCAAATCCGAGAACAACTAAATAGAGAAGGAAAAATCCGATCAGCACCCGGACCGCAAGCATTGTCGCTGAGCGATATGCATGATGGATGTGGATATATTCAATCATACGAACAATACTCTGATAGTCAGTATCGGAAATGCAAGAAAGAACAAGAGAAAAGCGACTTCCGAGGCAAGGAGTATGCCGAACATCGCGAGGTCAAAAAGAATAAGAACCGTTTTAATACCTATTCCCATACCGAGCGAGAAGCCAACCAGCCCTTTCCGGTACTCATTCTTTATCGGCTTAAAAAATGTTTTGAGAAAAAGCGGGAGAGAGAAGAGCTGAAAAAAAGCGGTGTTGAGAGAATCAAAAAACAAAAGGATCTCTTTCGGCGCATCAATATACCAGTACCGCAAGAACGCAACAGGCAAACCTATATAGGCAGTCATACATCCAGTATAAAAACTTTATGAAGAGAATACAAATGAGAAGTGTTAAAACCAGGTTTTTTTGGATTTTGCCTCTTTTTCAAACTCTTCAAGAAGCTCTTTTTGCCGTTTGTTGAGATTTTTCGGAATAGACACTTTAATCTTTACATAGTGATCGCCTTTGCCTGACCCCCGGATGTAGGGCACACCGTGTCCTCTGAGCCGGAATACGGTTCCCGGTTGTGTACCAGAGGGGATCCGGAGCGTCACATCGCCGCTGATGGTTTTGACCTGTATCTCAGTACCCAATGACGCTTGCGCATAGGATATCTCGTCTTCTGTCACGATATCCGATCCCTCTCTATGAAATCTCGTATCCGGCATCACATCAACAAGCACATCATACTCACCGAACCGAATCCGGGACCCGCTATCAACGCCTGGAGGGATTTTTATTTTTTGCTGTTTCCCCTCAATCGTCACCTGTTTCTCTGTTCCGTGCACAGCCTCATCAAATGTCAAGGTAATTGAGTACATGGGACGCCGCGCCCGGCTACCAAACGGCGATGCACCGCCGAAGAATTGCTCGAAAATTTCAAACGGATCGGAGAATCCGCCAAAATCGAAATCCTGCCCGCCGCCTTGCGTGGAATACGTATACGTAAATGGTCCGTACTGTCCGCCTTGCGGGCCTTGTTGTCCACCAAAACCGCCGAATGGTCCGCCGGGACCACCTGCCCCTGCCTGCTCGAATGCGGCGTGGCCGTACTGATCATATGTTTGCTTTTTCTGTGCGTCGGAAAGCACTTCGTATGCTTTGTTTATCTCTTTAAACTTCTGCTCCGCTTCTTTTGTTTTATTCCGGTCGGGATGATACTGCAGCGCAAGCTTGCGATACGCTTTTTTGATTTCATCGGGTGTTGCTGTCTTTGCAATGCCGAGTAATTGATAATAGTCTTGTGTTGTTGCCATATTTCTTTGATTGTATTATATATGAAAAAAGCGCCATCAGCGCTCAATTAAAAATTCAAAGTGAAAAGTTAAAAATTGCAGTTGAAAGTTAAAAATTTTGAATTTTGCACTGTAACTTTGCACTTTGCATTTTAAACTTTAAACTTACTCTACGACTTCTCCTTCAACCGGCTCGTCTTTGTCTTTTTTTCCGGCGGAGCCGGATCCCGCTTCGCGGGACTTCTCATCTTTATCGTCTGCCTGTTGACTATCATCAGTCGCTTGCTGTCCTGCAGCGCCTGCTTGCGACATTGCCTGGCCGACTTTCTGCAAGCTATCGGATAATTCAGTTGTTTTTGCTTCGAGTTCTTCTTTCGTGCCGGTATCAAGAATCGCTTTAAGGGATGATATTTTCTCTTCTACTTCTTTTTTCACATCCTCAGGCGCCTTATCTCCTGCGTCTTTGAGCGACTTCTCAGCGGTGAAGATAAGTGAGTCTGCAGTGTTTCTGGCTTCTACTTTTTCTTTCTTCTCTTCATCTTCTTTTGCATGCGCCTCTGCCTCTTTGGTCATTTTCTCGACTTCATCTTTTGAAAGACCGGTACTTCCGGTTATCTTGATACTCTGCTCTTTGCCACTTGCCTTATCCCGTGCTTTGACATCGAGAATACCGTTTGCATCAATATCAAAAGTCACCTCAACCTGTGGCATGCCCCGGGGTGCAGGTGGAATCCCGTCCAGAATAAACCGGCCGAGCGATTTGTTATCACTTGCCATTGGCCGCTCGCCCTGGAGGACATTGATCTCGACCTGCGTCTGATTATCAGCTGCAGTTGAGAAAACTTGCGACTTGGAGGCAGGAATAGTCGTATTGCGGGAAATCAATGGGGTTGATACACCGCCAAGTGTTTCGATACCGAGTGTCAACGGGGTCACATCAAGAAGCAAAACATCTTTGACTTCTCCTCCCAAAACGCCTCCTTGGATGGCTGCGCCGACTGCGACGACCTCGTCCGGATTGACTGATTTATTCGGTTCTTTGCCAAAAAACTTCGTCACCGTCTCAATAACTTTTGGCATGCGGGTCATACCACCGACCAGCACTATTTCATCGACACCCGATGCTTTGATACCTGCATCTTTGAGTGCCAGCTCGACCGGCTTGAGTGTTTTCTGGATGAGACTATCGACGAGCTGCTCAAGCTTTGGCCGGGTCATCGTCATAGTGAGATGGAGTGGGCCGTCTTTTCCCTGGGTGATAAACGGCTGGTTAATCTGTGCTTCCTGACTGCTGGATAGCTCAATTTTTGCTTTCTCTGCAGATTCTTTCAACCGTTGGAGTGCTTGCGGGTCTTTCCGCAAATCAACCGTATGTTCTTTTTTGAACTCTTCGGCAATGTATTCAATGATGACCTGGTCAAAATCATCGCCACCCAAGTGTGTGTCGCCATTGGTTGACTTTACTTCGGTTACTCCCTCTCCAAGCTCAAGAATGGAGATATCAAACGTTCCGCCTCCCAAATCATAGACAGCAATCGTATGGGCGTTTTTCTTGTCCAGTCCGTAGGCAAGTGCTGCGGCTGTCGGCTCGTTGATAATCCGTTTGACATCAAGCCCGGCGATTTCTCCTGCCTGTTTTGTTGCCTGGCGTTGTGAATCGTCAAAATACGCAGGAACAGTAATAACGGCATCGGTGACCTTATCCCCCAGATACGCTTCAGCATCCGCTTTTATTTTCTGCAAAATCATTGCCGAGATCTCTTGCGGTGTGAAGGTCTTCCCATCGACCTCAACAACTGCCATATCGTCCCTTCCTGCTTTCACGGTGTAGGGAAGCCACTTCATATCCCGCTGCACAGACTCATCATGAAACTTTTTCCCCATGAGGCGTTTTACCGAAAAAATAGTCCGTTTTGGCTTGAGAACCATTTGCCGCTTTGCCACATCTCCCACGACATGACTGATCGGATCAACGACCGACGGGATGACATTACGTCCCTCTGCAGAGTGGATGACTTTTGGCGATCCACCCTCCATGACGGCAACGCATGAATTTGTTGTTCCTAAATCAATTCCAATTATTTTACCCATATATGCGCTCCTTTCAGGAGCTTAAGTTCAAAATTCAAAGGTCAAAAGTCAAAAATAAGGTACTTTTTTTATAAACTATCACGAAGTGATACCTTCACTTTGATCTTTGCACTTTACACTTTTAACTTTTCTTTCCGACTCTCACATGTGCTGCTCTGAGTAATCGGTCATGGATCATAAAGCCTGGACGTACTTCGGCAATGACTTTATTTTCTCCTTGTCCTGAGCCTGCTGAAGGGTCGACCTCAACCGTATCGATCACTTCCATAATCGCCGGGTCGAATTCGTGTCCGACAACCTCAATTTTTGTGACCCCCTCTGACTTGAGAACATCCAGAAATTGGCTGACGCTAATCTTCAGACTCTGATCCTCAGAATGCTGCTGTGCAAGCATTAGTGTATCCAAAACCGGAAGGAGTCGCAAGAGTACATCTTTATTTGCAATTTTTGCCCACTCTTGTTTCTCTGTCCGTACCCGTTTTTCAAGGTTCTGATAGTCAGCAAGCGCCCGTTTGCATTTATCTTCCCATTCTTTTGCTTTTTCCTTCAGTTCTTCACACGGATCCTCTTGCTCCTGTTGTTCAGGCTGTTCTACTTCCTCGTGTTTTTTCTGATCTTTCTTTTCATCTTTCTTCATCTTAAATTTGACTTTCCTTGATTGAATGTCATCCCGAATTCATTTCGGAATCCCATGGGATCCTGAAACCGCGTCAGACGCGGTGAAACAAGTTCAGGATGACCATTGGTCAGTTCAGCATGACAGTCGAGTTACCATCCTTTTGCAATTGCTTCAACAAGAGTACCATAATAACGGACGATCGGGACAACCTGCGTATAGTTTAGCCGGACCGGGCCTATGACGCCGATCTCTCCCTGTGTATGCATGGGTGTTTCAAAATGTGTATAGACAAGCCCGTATGGCCCCCGCAGTTTTGCACCCAGCTCATCTCCGAGCAAGACATGGATATCTTCATCTTCATGCACGCTTGCGAACAGATCATGAAAATATTCGTACTCATCAAGAATGCTTAAGAGTGCTTTCGTAATATCAATATCGTAGAACTCAGGCAAATCAAGGATATTTGCATATCCTGCGGCAAATAAATCGCCGTCATCTGTCATCGCGACCGCAAGCACACCTGTTTTCTGGGCGAGAGACTTCGTTACCTGCTTTAAACATTGCGCAGAGCGCTCCCGATGGTCCCAGATATTTTCCTTCATCGCAACTTCCTCAACTGTCGAAAGCTCTTTCTCCTTCATCAGCTCTCTGACATAGAACTTCATTCCCTCCGGTGTGGGGACGCGTCCTGCTGAGGAATGTGGTTTTTTAAGGTACCCGTACTCTGAGAGCTTCACCATTTCATTTCGGATCGTTGCCGGTGAAGCACTGAGACTGTATTTTTTCTCAAGCGTTTCAGAACCGACTGGCTCTGCGGTATTGATATACTCCTCAATGATTGCTTTGAGAATCTCTATCTGTCGCTGTGTCAAATTATGCATACCTTGATTAAAATCCGAAATTCTAAACTCGAAATACGAAACAAATACAAATGTTCAAAATCTAAAATTCAAAACGCTTTGTCATTTGAAATTAGAATTTTGATATTATTTCGAATTTCGTGCTTTGATATTCGAATTTCTTGCGCTGTCGCGACAGTGCAAGTTAGCAGTATAGTAACATGACTGCCAAAGCTTGTCAAGATGCAATCATCTTCATGATTGCATCGCAGATCCTGAGCGAAGTCGAAGGATCAAGAGGTGAAGCTTAAACATATCGCAGTATTTATATAAACTGTTACAATAAAAACATGAAAAAACAGACACTCCACACGGTTATTTGGAAAGAAAAGAAAATATTTATAGCACGACTTGTAGAACTTGAGTTGGCAAGCCAGGGGAAAACAAAAGAAGAGGCTGTTACAAATCTCAAAGAAGCCTTCGAGCTCTACTTAAACTAGAACCAAGTTTGAGCTTCATTTTACTGTCATTCTGAACTTGTTTCAGAATCTCCAAGAGAAGGATTAAGCATTCTTTTTTCTTTGCACTTTTGCCGAAAAGTGCACAAAACTCTCTGCAAGTGAAAGGTCGGCTATCCCGCTGAGCGGGATTTGACGCGCTGCTTTCAATTGCAAAAACATAGACTGCGCTCGAGCTTTAACAATTTAGCAATGAAACAATTAAACAATCAAGGAAATCTTATAGTTTGACATCATTGAGGCTCATGCATATAAATTTAACCATTACTGCTAAAACGAGAACCACGACCATACGATATGCCCATACAGACAAAACAAATTTATGAAAGAGGGAACACCACAAAATTTTAATCCCGGCCTCAGATTCATCCATCTAAAAGGAAGTATATTTGAGCGGTCTATAGGAAGAGTAGGATCTCTTCCTTTCAATATACTCTCCCCATCAGAAGCATTTAAAAACTATCCCGAAGAGAAAATTCATGATGTTACAGAATTGTTTCAAGGCCAGCCATGGAATGGACATGTTGACATCTATCTCAATCATGCACCGTTTAAAAATCAAGTAAAACGCTTATTTGATAATGACCGAAGAACAAATATCCTTGCCCGGGCGACTGTCAGTATTCCGGCGACAGGCGTAATCTGGTCTGCGGGGAAATTATTCAGAAGAAATAGTGCAACACACGCCAACCGAGACCATTGTAGAATTGCCTTCATAACAGTATCTTTCTCCGGCTTTACTCCTGTCAAGACCTTATTAAATTTCAGTCAGTGGAATTGTGTCGAAGATATTCAGTAATATCTTTTTTGCTCCAGAAGCAGAGATGGAAAAATTACCACTGGAATTTGAAAAATTATTATTATCAGGATTATATATCAATGATTCTGTATCAAGCTCCAAATGTAGTCCATCGCCTCTATTTACTCCAATCTCAAATTTCAATCTACGAAATCTGTCTAACATCCATTCAATCTGTGCTCTTTCAGCAACCGATAAATCTTTTGACAGAAGATCAAAAATGAGTAAACGACATTGTTCAGGATTTTCAAGACGCCCCAGCAGATACCAGTTTACTTCAACTGATCCAGCTTTGTCTTCAGTTGAAAATTCTACTTCAGTAACGAGAAATTTTTTTCCAATTCCTTTTCCTCCTTCTGTTAGTACAGCTTTTATTGACTCCACTTCTTCAATAACTCCTTCATTTGTTTGACGAAATCTAAACTCTGTATCTGTTCTTACCCCACGTGCTCTGTCCCAAACTCTTGTCTTTGCTACATGTCCACCAAGCATTCGCTTCGATACGTCCCCATCTCCGTCTGCAATTGCTACTTCACGCACAGATAATCCTTTAAGCTCCGATAAAGGAGCAGAAAAAGCTAATCGGGTATTCTCTTCCCCTTCTTCTCTTATTTTTTCTTCTCTCTCTAGAGCAATAAGCATTTCCGCTGTCCTTGCTGTTTCTTCAAAAAACGCATCGTTGTCAAACGGCACTTCAATAAAAGGAGGCTGCACAGCTCTTCCTCCTCTATGTATAAAATAAGCATCAGGTAATTCTCCGGAAGAAGACTCTTCACTAACTGCTCCTTGCTGATCTTGAAATATCTGCTGAAATCTTGTTACTCGTAACCCTGAAGGATTATTTATTCTTTCTATCATAATAACGAATATTATATAAAATAAATGTACATTAGTCAAACTATAAGACTATAAATTATATAAATCTATAAGTATAGTTATTTATAATGATTTTCTTCTTATG
>JACQKR010000018.1 GCA_016204425.1 Candidatus Levyibacteriota bacterium | reverse complement strand
GATCAGAGATGCGAAGTATGAGGTAGACTATTCCTAAGAAAAATATAATTGAAAATAGCATATATCCTATCTGTGCGATTTGTCGTCGCAGGCGGCTTGTGCTCTGTGAAGAAATAAACGGAAGCTTTATCTCTCGCAGAGTAAGAAATGACAGTTGTGTTGTGAACATGATAAACGGAGCAATAAATATTGCGCTGATTTTTGATGCGAGGGCAAATCCAAGAAAGACGGCGCTGAATAGGAGATTGATCCATGAGTGATGGAGAGCAAAACGGCAGGCAAAATAAAAAGACGCAAATGCAAAGAGTGTGAGAAACATATCAACGGTGAAAAAGTGCGAAAGCTGTATGGGAAGAATTGCTATTGTATAAAAAAAAGCCGCAACATACGGGAAGCTATGGGGTAGTTCGTAGCGTTTTTCGAAAAGTTGTGCGGATTTATAAACAAGAAAAATAATAATAATATCCGCAATCGCAGAGAGCATTCTTCCTTGCAGGGTGAAGTCGGTATAATTCGCATGGTTCAGAAAAAGTGAAATAAGTAGGTTGAGAATAAGCGGCAGTATGCCATATACGTAAAATGAGAACCCGATATTTGCAGGATTGAAAAGAGATGTTGCCGGATTGAAATAATCGCCAATTGATTGGGGCATCTTCATGGCGTTTCCAACCATTGTCAAAAATCGTTCGTCGGGGTGGAGGTGAAAATTTTGGTCCCAATTACTGTTATACAACCGAAAGAATGCACCGAGTAAGAGAATAGCAACAAGTAGGCAGGATCGAAAAATAAAATGATTCATCAAGCGAGTCATTGTTTTTTAAAAATATAGACTGTCGGATGATCAAAAACATTGACTGTTTGTTCATACGAAAAAACAGGATCACCCATATACGCTATTTTACAAAGATTGTCGCAGGAGGTTTCGTAAATTTTTTGGAAACCAAGTTTTCCTTCAAATAACGCTTCGTAAAATGCGTTTCCCTTTGGAAACTGCTTTGTATTTTGCAGCCTTGTTTTCATAATCCGTTGGCTTGGCAAAATAATATATGTGTGTTCTGCGAGTGCTATTTTGAGTGTTTCCAGATTGTAATCTGGAGAGTATTGGTCAAGATCGTAAAAATTAAAGAGGTCAATATGGGTAAACGTATCATTAAATGGGGTAATACCAAGATCATACACCTCGCTGAGTATCAGAGCGTCATGGGGAATTGCTAGCGTTGCATATTGTTTTGCTATCAACCGTGTATCTTCTTTTACCAGCGCAGTTATAAAATATGGCATCAGGAAAAGGAAACAGATGATTGTGAGTATTGCGAACACGCCATAAAATATATTTTTACTTCGTTTTTCCAAAGCCGATTTTTTGTGGGCAATACTATCGCTGAGTGCTACTGCAAGGATGAGGTAGACAAATGGCAGTGTTGGGACCACGTAGCGCGTCCACTTGACGAAAAGAAATGCTTGCGACAGGAAGAGGAATACAAAAAATCCAACAAGAAGGAGCCATGATGTATCTTTTCTCCGAACAGTTTGTATGACGACATAGAGAAATGATGGAATAAAAAACATGGTGAAAAGCGGGGAGATGAGGAATGGGTAGACGCGAAGCATTTGAAACACTCCGGGAATCGAGCCATAAAACTCCCCCGTATAAAATACCGGCAGTATTCCAAGCGCAACGTCGGATTCATATTTGATACTTCCTAAAAATGCTTGTGTGTCGATAAAGACATACGGATTTGTCACAACGTATATGAGTACGCAAACGATAAATCCAATGAAGCATGCAAGGATAATTCGTATTCCATTTCGAAGCACTGTTGCGGTATGGGTTGTTTTTTGAAAGAATGCGAAAAAGTAGGTGATAAAAAGCAGTGGAACAAGTGTCAGGCTTGATATTTTTGTCGCGATAAGCAGGCCGCACAGGACAGAGACGAAAAATACCGCCTTGTATGTTTTATCATGAAGAACTTTAAGACAAAGCAGAAAAAGACAGACGCTGAAGAATGTTAACCACAGCTCGAATGTACCAAAATGGGCATATTGGATGAGGCCAACGCTCGTTGTCGTCAGTAGTGCTGCAATAATCCCAGCATTTCGACTATGCAATTTCTGGCCTAAGAAAAACAGTAAAGGGATAAGCAAGATGGAGAATATGGAGGAATAGATCCGGCTGATAAGAATCGCTTGTTCAAACGAAACAGTGCATACATGCGTTGTAATACACCCGGTAAAAAGATTGTAGAGGTATCCGGTAAAAAAGATGGTGTAAATTGGCAGTGAACCATACGCGAAGAAGTGGGGATGCATATTGTCAGGAAAGCGAAGTTGAGAAACAGAAGACGCAATATTCCGTTCGTCGGGATGGAAATAAAACGGAGCACCCCAGTTAAGATTGTAGAGGCGGAAAAAAGCACCAATACAAAGAAGCATCAGTAAGAGTACATGAGTTTTTCGCATGGTTATGATTGTTTCGTAATGATGCGCGCAATCGATTCTCCAAGTTCTACTGCATAATTTGTTCCGCGGTCCCACGGATACACCTGCTCAATATTTGCCAGAAATACATGCGCAAGCGGTGTCTCAAACGGCGGTAGCATTTTTGAGTAATTGACCGGAATAACGGGTTGCGCAAAAGGCGCTTGGAACATTTCAAATCCAATAAGTGATTTTTCATAGGAAGGATTGATTTTGCGAAGATACTGGTCATATTCTTTCAGCAGTTCAGTTTTATTCAGCGTGAAATACCGGTGCGTGTGTGGGAGATAATTGCCAAGATATACGAGATGTTCATTGTTATAGTATTTTTTGTCCATAAAGTGCGTATGTTCCACAATCGCCATGATTGGTGAATTTTTATCGCATATACTCAGCCAATAGGTATTATCTGAAAAGAAATCATTTTTTAACCGAAGGACGATGTTGATTGCGCCAAGACCTTTTAGTTTTGCTAGCTTTGCTTTATATGATTCAGGAAGTTGTAGAGCGAATTTCAGGAAGAGAAATGAAGGCGTTGTGACAATGACGCGGTCAAACGTATAGGAAGTAGATTCTTTTCCATGTTTTACAACAAGATGTACCTGTGCTGTATCTTTCAATTCGTTAATTTCTGATGAGAAATGTATTTTTCCTCCCTGTTTTTCTATTGCCGCGACTACCGCTTGTGCAAACGGGAGAAACCCTTTTTTTGGATAGGCGAGGGACGCGGTGCGCTTTTTAATCCGTGCCCAGAACCAGGCCAGTGACACAGATCCTGCGTAGCTGCCGAATTTATTGACGAGTAAAGGTTCCCAAATCATTTGATATGCTTTTTCCCCCATGACTTTTGGGAGAAATGTGCTTGCGTTTATCCGCTCAAGAGGCTGCCAATACGGGTTGTAGCGAAGGCTCGCAAGCACTGCGCTCATACGAAGCCGGTCAAAAAGTGGTAATTCGGGAAAGGAAAGGACATGGAGTGGAGAATCAAGTTGATAAATGGTCCCGTTGACATATGCTGATGTCCTGGGGCGCTTAATGAGAACGTCATATGAGATGTCTTTTGCGAGCCTTAGAACACTTTCGTCATTTGTAAACCAATGGTGGTAATGCTTCTCCAATGACCATTCCCAACCCTTTTCTTGATATCCGATAGCAAGTCCACCGGGATGAGGGTCTTTTTCAAAGATAGTAACTTGGTGTCCATCTTTGACAAGATTGTAGCCTGCTGAAAGTCCGGTAAAGCCTGCGCCGATAATCCCTATTTTCATAGAGCTGTGCTCCCGCGAGTGAGGATAAAGAGCATAATACCGATACCGACAGCTACCGTGCCTGCAATGGCAGTAATAATAGTTGTTGAGTTGCCTGTTGGTGGTAGGGTTGGAGCGGGTGTTGTCGTCGTCTCAGTCGGTGTCGGCGTTTCCGTTGGTACGTCAGTCGGTGCCGGAGACGTCGTTGTGGCAAGAGTTGGGGATGGTGTCGGCGACCGTGTTGGAGAAGGCGCCTGGGCAGATTTCGTGGGAGTCGGTGTCGCTTGCGAGGGGGAAACTGACGGTTCGACAAACTGGCTTCCTTCTGCTTTGACGATAAAAGTACGCTTCAGCGTCTGTACTAATCCGTTACTGTTTTTTGTTTTTATCGTAATAGTGTGCTCTCCCGGGGCAAGTGGCGTGTCAGGGCGGTATGACCATGCTCCTTTTGTATCTGTCTGAACACTTGTTTTGATAGGATTTTCAGACTCGATAGTGATCTCAACTATTTCATTTGGAAGGCCGCTTCCTTCAAAAGAGGGTTGTTGATCACTGAAGGCTTCTCCACGTTCTGGAGAAATGATCTGTGGTGTATTTTCCCTATCGACTGTTGCCGGAGAGGAAGGAAAGCTGCCAGAAGGCGTAGAGGCAGATTCGGATGCATCCACATCTTCAGGTTGGTTTGTCAGCGGTTCAGTAGTAAGGGTAAAGTCATAGGTATTGCCAAGTGTTAAAAGTGGAACAGGATTTGTTTGATCAAGTCGCAGTTTCACCGTTGAGGTTTTTTGTAATCCTGTGATTAAAAGAGAGAGGATTGCATCAGATGGAAATGAAACATATGCGGCAAGATTTTCCGATCGCAATGCGTTAATAGGAATAATGTAGGTGCCGTCTTTTTCAATAAGCGATGAATATGTCTGACTCCCGGGCCCATTCAGATAGAGTAATGCGTCTGTCACGTTTGTCCCTTCTTCGGTAATCACTTTTCCGATAATTGGTGTTTGCTGTGAAGGTTTTTCAGCAATTTGTTTACCAGTTACGATATGAAACGGTTCATTGTTATCCATAAACGTCGAGTCACCTGAGATAATAGTAAAATAGTATGTACTATTCGGCTGAAGGTTTCGTATCGTAAAATGATGCGCGTGATATTTTTCGGGAATGCCTGATTTTTGATCTCTATCATCGAGTGAAATTTTTCCAAGCGTCTGATCTTTTCCATAGGAAAGTGTTCCAACTACCTCTCCTGCGGTTTCATATGACACGCTAAATGAGGTATCGGAAATATTGGCAATACGGATATTTTCCGGATCTTCAGAAGGAGCAGCAAACCCGAAAATATTGAATCCGACTCGAACGAGATATGAGGTTGCCAAAATTCCGGCAATCAGGAGTAGTAAGCCAAACACTGTCGGCATCCGTTGATTCCAAAGAGATCTTCTCATATGTTTTCTCCTCCAACTGATGCCGTTCCCGCATCATCAAGCTCGGGTTCCGGAGTAAGTACCGGCTCTTCAAGAACCGCAGCTTCACTTGCTTCCGATGGTGTGGGAGAGATTGGGGCTGGTTTTACCGGTATGACTTTTGTTCTTTTTCGAAGCCTCTCAAGTATGACACTGTCAAAATCCGGCGTAATTGGCTGTATCTGAATACTCAGCACATCGCCTATTGTCGAGGTTGCTGCTTTATTATAGAGGTCTGCCACAATCCAAAAGACTATAACAATAAATACTGAAATTGCAAGAAAGAGTAAATTTTTTTGTTTCATATTTACGGACTAAAGTATCCTTTTCCATGCAGTGAAAATGTTTCACCTTGCGTTGATTCATTTGCCGTGTCTTTGCTCAGGGATATTGAATCAATCGTTATTATTCTGTCAAAGGTTGTGAGATTGTGGAGAAGGTTGCTTATTTGCTCATGAGACCCGCTGCCGTTCATGTTAAAGTTTATCGTCGTTTCGATGACTCCGATTCCTGCAATTTGTGCTTGGGAAGATGACAGTACATCAAGTGATACGGAAGACCGTCCAATTGTTTCTATCTGGCCGAGCACATGTGGCGATTGAGCGTCTTGCGGAAGCGCATCTGCGATAAGTTGCAAATCAGTACCCAAGGCATTGTACTTGTTTTGAAGCGTTGTGAGATCAATCCGTTTCTTTCGAATTGCTGTCTCAACAGCACGTGCGTCTTGTACTTGTTTTTCAAGGACGGTGATTGTTGAAAGCGTTGGGCCTATTGCGAACATTGCAAAAATTGATAACGTTATGAAGGTTAAGATAAGCGTCGTGTACTTTTTTGTTTTTTCCTGCTTGAGAACAGGAAACATATTAATATATTCAAAAAACGTTTTTTTCGAGACGTGTTGGAGCAGTTCTTTGTTTACTTTCATAGCTAAATTATCTGTTTTAAGGTTACGGTAATACCGACGTAATACGTTGCAACCGATGTCCGATTCTCAATAACATCAAGACTTACCGAATTGACGTATTGATTCTGTTTGAGATCGTTGAGAAATGCAGAAAGTAACCGGACAGATTTTGTTGAAGCATCAATTTTTATTGCTTCTTCCGACACAACAATGCTGTTAATCGTTATTTTGTCTCGAGCCAGGGTATGGACATCGTCGAACACCTGAGGGAGGATCTCTGATCGAGCGTCAAGGTTTTTTATCAGAGCAAGCCTTGCCTGTAGTGCGCGGAATTTTTCCTCATCCGGTCTGAGCAGTTCGACAAGACGACGTTCATTTTTAATCTTTTCGTTCAAATCGACGAGTTCCCGGTCGAGTGAGAAACGGTATAAAAAGGCACTCAGCGCAATAATTTCCGTAACAATGAGGATTGCACGTCCGGCAGAAAGCGCCCAGTCAAGAAATTTGTCTAAAAATCCTTTTTCTTGTCCACGTAAAAGATTGATGGAGTTATTTTTCTTTACCATCGCATGTGAGTCCTTAGCTCCACAAAAATAAGGAGTCTTGAAAGACCTAAATTTAGTCTATGCGTTTTTGCAGGGTTTGTCAAAAAATTTTGAGGCGAAAATGAGTGTAGTATTCATTTAAAAAATATGGTATACTTTTTGTCGATCTCAAATTTCAAATCGCAAATCTCAAATTT